>NZ_RZRK01000640.1:0-3593 GCF_003997835.1 Mesorhizobium sp. M7A.F.Ca.CA.004.12.1.1 | reverse complement strand
GTGGCGATCAGCTTGAGCGCTTCGGCGCGGGCGCCCTGCGGGTCACGGGCTGCGATGCATTCGTAGATGGTGCGGTGATAGGGAAAGCTGGCATGGCCGAAATCGCGAACGCCGAGCGGATGCTCCCAGAAGCGGTGGAACAATTCGTACATGGCGGCGATGATCTGCTCGAACAGCGGATTACCCGAGGCCCGGTAGATCGCCTGGTGGAACTCCCAATCCTCTTCCGACGACATGCCGTCGCGCGTGCGGAACGCCTGCTCCATGATGTCGAGCTTGCGTGCAATTTCGGCGATGTCGGCCTGGCTGGCGCGTTCGGCGCAAAGGGCTGCGGCCTCCGCCTCCAGCGCGCGGCGGATCTCCATCGTCTGCATCAGGCTGGTGAAATCATTGCCGCCCGCCAGCGTCAGCGGCATGTGCAGCATATCGTGTGAAACAGCCGCCTTGAGATAGGTGCCGCTGCCCTGCCGGCGCTCGACGAGGCCGAGCCCTTCCCAGCGTGTCAGTGCCTCGCGCACGGTGTTGCGGCTGACCTTCAGCCGCTCGGCCAGAATGCGTTCGGTTGGAAGCCGCTCGCCCGGCTGCAAGGCCTCGGCGCGAACAAAGCCCACCAACGCCTTCAGCACGGCGTCGTCGCGCGCCGTGGTCTGAATGGGGGGCAGGCTGTTCTGGTCCACATTTCCTCCAAGTGGTCCAATGGTCCAACCAATTTCTGCACAGAAGGAAGCTCCTGTCAACCAACTGTCAGGAGCACTGTCGGAGGGAGGGACGCGATACTCTCAAGGCGATCGCGCGGTCGCGCTTCGATCGTGGCTGCTAACCTGCGGTGGCAGGCGGCCCGAACCAGGTGGTCAGCGCGTCCACCAGGCCCTGTTGGGTTCCCGCCCCGGCCCAAGCCACATAACCATCGGGCCGGATCAAGACCGCGTCGGGCGAAACGACCGTCCCGAGAGCCGGGAGGTCCCAGATACCGGCGTAACCGGCGTCGATCTGCCGGACCCGATCAGCCCAGGACGCGATGTCCAGCCTGCCGGGCTCACCGAGGTTGAGCAGCACGGGCCGCGCGTCGTGCAGCAAGGTGAAGACCCGCAACCGTCCGCCGGCGGTGGTCAGATCGAGATCGGGCATTCGCCGCCCAAGCAGTGGATGCCCCTCGCCAAGGTCGTAATGAACACCCAGACCAGACACCTCCGCGGCGATTTTCTTGCGGGGTTCATCCATGCCGAGCAACTCGGCAACGGTGTCGGCCAAGGCCTTGCTGCGGTCATCCGTGCGGCGAAGCGCAACCTGCGCCATCGTGTTGCGCAACACGCGGGCGGCGACCGGATGGCGCTCGGCGTGATAGCTTTCGAGCAGGCTTTGCGGCGATGTCCCCTTGATGATTTGGGCCAGCTTCCATCCAAGGTTCACCGCATCCTGCACGCCGATGTTGAGGCCCTGTCCGCCCATCGGCGGATGGATGTGCGCGGCATCACCCGCCAGCAGCACGCGCCGGTCGCGATATGCGGCAGCCTGGCGCGTCATGTCGGTGAAGCGGGAGAGCCAGGTCGGGCTGTGAACCCCGAAGTCGGTGCCGTAGATGGCAGTCAGCGCCTCGCTGAGCTCGCGCAGGGTCGGTTCGCCGCGCGCCTCCAGGCGGGGCTCCGTCAGCACGACGCCAACCTTCTTGCCGCCCTCGATCTTACCCAGAGCATGAATTCCGGAGGCGTTGCTGCGGAAGCCCCATGCCGGTTCTTCCGACATTTCGACCTCGGCAATCATCCAGCTCATCGTCGGATCCCATCCGGCGAACTCGATACCGGTCGCCTTGCGAATGGTGCTGCGGCCTCCGTCGCACCCGACCAGATATGCGGCCCTCAGGCGGTGACCGGTGGACAGTTCGACATCGACGCCGCTGTCGTCCTGGGCAAACCCCGCAACCTCGTGTCCGCGATAGATCGGTACCTTCAACTCGCCGACCCAGTCGGCCAGGATGCGCTCGATGTGGTTTTGCCGCAGTGCCAGCAGATAATTGTGGCGCGTGGGAAAATCGCTGATGCCTAACCGGATCATGTGGAAGCCCACGGACGGCGATATCTGTCCCTGTGAAAGAAACCGATCCACAATTCCGCGCTGGTCGAGCACCTCAAGAGTGCGCGCATGCAGGCCGCCTGCGCGCAATCCTGCCAATTTCTGATCCGGTCGCCTTTCGAAAATGGCAACGTCCACGCCTGCCAGCGCCAGTTCGCCTGCCAGCATCAATCCCGTCGGACCACCCCCGGCGATCACAACCGCATGATCTGAAATCATTATCATAACTCCCGTTTTCCGCACCCTGGCTTGGGTCGCGGTTTTACGGGAGGAGCCGGGTCTTGCCGCAAGCCCCTTGTGCGCCATATCTATGAAATGGAAGGGGTGCTCTTCCCCTCGTCGTTGGCTGCCCTCACAGCGAAACTGTGTAGGAACCAAAACGGGTATCCTGATTTCACATGCAAAAACGCAGATTCCTCCGTGCTTTGGCACGGAGTTCTGATGTTCTTTTGGAGAGAAGGGGGCCGGTCGGCGTTTGGCAGCGGTACGAGGAGGCCACTATGTGCCAGCGCCGGCCGGCCGACCCCACGGACCCAGGAGATGCGGCGGACCTGAGCATCATGGGGTATTCCCAGGATCGGAGCCGGTTTTCTATCCTCGTGCCGGCTTCGTCTTGGCCTGCACAGTTGCGCAAGAGCTTATGAAAATCAACAGTTTCTTAACCAAGGCTCGCGAATCGCTTGGATTAAGGTAAACGGGTAACCCTGTCGGGTTGACAGGATAATCGGGGCTGGATCGCTACGCCGCCTTGGCGACGACGCGATTTCGGCCGCCGCTTTTGGCTTCGTAGAGCGCGAGATCGGCACGCTTCATCAGCGCCGCCACCGTGTCCACGCCCTTCAGCACCGACGACACGCCGACGCTGACCGTGACTTCGATCGCCTTGCCGTCCTGCCCGATGGCGAAAGCCGCCTGGGCGATTTCGGCGCGAATGCGTTCGGCTACCTTCTCGGCCACCGCGCCCTCGGTGTCCGGCATCACCACGACGAACTCCTCGCCGCCAAAGCGGCAGGCAAGGTCGATACCCCTGACATTCTTGCGCAGCCGTCGTGCGAATTCCCGCAGAACCTCGTCGCCGCCGTCATGACCGTGCGCATCGTTGATCGCCTTGAAGCGGTCGAGGTCGGTGATCATCACCGACAGCGGCCGGCGCCGCGCTACGGCGCGATCGAACAGCGTCTGCAGGTGGCTGTCCAGATAGCGGCGGTTGTGCAGCCCGGTCAGTCCATCGGTCACCGCCATTTCGATGGTCTGGGTGACGCTGGCGCGCAGCTGGTCGTTGTAACGCTTGCGGCGCACCTGGGTGCGCAGCCGCGCCGTCAACTCCTGCTGGTCGATCGGCCGCATCAGATAATCATTGATGCCGAGTTCGAGGCCGCGGATGATGCGTTCCTCCTCGCCCTCCTCCGCCAGCAGGATGATCGGCACGAAACGGGTGCGATCGAGCGAGCGCAACTGCGAACAGAGCCTCAGCGGATCGAAATCGGCGAACGCGGTCGAGATCATCACGCATTCATAGGACG
>NZ_RZRK01000063.1:0-13333 GCF_003997835.1 Mesorhizobium sp. M7A.F.Ca.CA.004.12.1.1 | reverse complement strand
ATGGCGGCGACGCCGACCCATTTGCCGCTGGCCGGTTGATAATCCTGCGGAACCTGTGCCAACGTGTCGGCATCGACCGGCGCGAACAGGCCGGCGCTCTCGACCAGCGCCATGGCCGGTGAGTTTTCCGTCAGGAACACGTCTGCGGGTGAAGCAGTGCCCTCGGCGACGATCTGATTGGAGAAGTCGCTGTCGCCGCCATTGCGCACCGTGACCTTGATGCCCGTTTCCTTGGTGAAGCCTTCGGCCCACGCCTTGGTCAGGCTTTCGTGCTGGGCGTTATAGACAATGATGCCGGCATCCTCGGCCATCGATGGGCTGGCGATCAGCATGATTGCCAGCGCCGTGGCGCCGGCGAGGGTGGAAAGAGCATATTTCATGACATTGTCCTAAAGTTCGGGTTGGCACCGGCTCACCTACCGATACCTGACAGGCTTAGTCAACATTGGTGATCTGCTTCAATCGGTCGCTGAAGCACAAACGCTTGATATCGGGCTCACAATTCCAAGTGATGAAGGGACCCGAATGGCGTGCCGAATTCAAACCGATGGTTGATCCGCGGGCCGGATGAATGGGGCGGCTTGCAGACCGTGGAAAAGCACCGAATGCCGCCTGACGACCCTGGGAAGGTCCAAGCACCAGCCTTTGGCCTGCGTGAACAAGGCCTCCAGCAGTACAGCTATTTCTAACCGGGCGACGTGTTGACCCAGACAGGCATGCAGTCCGGTGCCAAAGGCAAGGGCCGACGAAATGCCGGAACCCAAATCCAACCGGTCGCCCGCCGGAAAAACAGAAATGTCTCGATTGGCGCTCGCCAGCACGGGTACGACGGCCTGCCCGGCTTTTATGGTTGCGCCACCAAATTGCATATCTTCCGCGGCGATGCGCGCTCCGGCATAGTGAACTGGAGCGCAAAAACGGAGCAGCTCTTCGGCTGCTGAAAACCAACTGACTTTCCCATCTTCAAGCAGCGAAAGCTGTTCTGGGAAGCGTGCAAGCGCGACCAGCGCATTGCCGAAGGTATCGACGACTGTCGCCTGCCCGGCAAAGAGCAGGAATACGATGTTTGCAACGGCATCGTCTCTCAGCCAGCGGCCAGCCTCGACTTCGGCAAGCATCTGAGCTGAAATACCGTTTGGGCGCACAGTACCGTGTTCTATCACGCTGGATACCCATGCCTCCAACCGGCGGCAGGCATCGTTTGCGTCTTCGTCTACGCCGCCGGCCCTTATTTCCAGGGCGTTGGCCATAAGCTGTGCGTCGGCGCCAATCCGCCAGGGATCGTCCATGTCAATACCAAGGATCTGTTCCAGGGCTGAAAACGATAGCGGCAGGCCTATATCACGAACCGCGTCGAACTCCGGTTTTTGTACAGCTGCCTGCGTAAGTTCCGACGCTTTGGCCGCAAGCCGGTCGAATAGCCCGTTGCTGGAGGAAAAGCTTAGCGAACCAGCCAATGGGCGGCGCAGGCGCATGTGCCGTGGCGGGTCGGACAGCAGCATGGAACGGGTCAACAGGTCCAGGGCCGGATTGGCGCTGATCTTTTGCCTGACCTCCTGATAGGCGCCCGGCGGTGCCTGCAGCAACAGCGGGTGTTTCAAGGCCTGGGAAACAAGCGCATGGCTGAACACGTAGAAGGCTTCACCGACCTCGGGATAAGGAGGTTTGCCCCAACTGGCGCCTCCTGAACTCCGACGACGGGCGAATTCGGGAAACGCATCGCTGCCATGGGCGATGGGGTCAAATAGATCAGCCTGATCTGTCATCGGGCAAGATCGACAGCAAAGATAACGCGAAATCCGCCGGAACTCATGTCTTCAGGTAGAAAATCGGACGCGAGATGTAGAAATTCGCACCGGAGAACACGGTTATAGAACCGCAGTAGCGGATCCCTCGTTATGGATTCCACCGAAGGCATGACACCGGTCCGATGCCAATCGTCGATGGTCCGACGAAATTCCGGATCCGGCCGAACCTTGTCGGGCAACTCGTCCTGTGCTCCCGCGTAGGACGGGCAACGTCCGTCGCCGACCAACCAACGCGCACCGACCTGCCGTCCATAGTCAGACATTTGCGACAACAGGCGGCGTGCCATGTCGGTGCCGCGGAATTCGGGTCGCACACCAAGATTGTACACGTAGAGTGACCGTGCAGGTCGGCTCCTGGCAAGCGAAGAGTAGGCGGAGAAGGTCTTGGGGAACCTTCCCGTATCGTGCGGATCTTGGCTGGTTTCCACGAAGCAGATCGCGCCGGCAACAAGGTTCTCAACCATGGCCAGGATCATTGTATGCCCGAGCGAAAGCCGGTGGTGAATTGTTTTTTCGCTGGCACCGAGTCGTCCCCAGGCCGCGGCCTCCATCGCGGCCATGCCCGGAACGTCGTCTGCCATAAGCTGTTGAAATACGATCATCTTCATCGTCGAAAGGCGGCTCGTAATTGCGATATCGAATCGATAATTTTCTGATACCAGCTGTTGATGAGTGCATGAGTAGGGGCGGGTTGTCTCATGATCTTCTATGTTTGCCATCGCTTGCATGCCTATACCCTGGCAAGCCTGCTACTCTATTTTCGAACAGATTTGCAGGGTTCTGTGCGCTTTGTCCCCTATGACGAACGGGAGCATCTGCTTGAGATTTCCAGAGGCACCGTTCTTTGGACGGATTTGGACCGACTGAGCGAAGCAGAGATTGAAGCATGCTCCAATCTCAGCCAGCGGATGAAGTCGCAGCAGCCTGATCTGTTTCAACTCAACCATCCCCGAAAAAGCCTTCAGCGTTTCGATCTATTGCGTATGCTGTTCGCGGACGGCATCAATGATTTCAATGTATACAGACCCGAAAGTCTGCCGGCGGGAATGCGTTTCCCTGTCTTTCTGCGTGACGAGACGGGCGCCGCTTATAAAGTGCCGCCGCTGTTGCAATCGCCGGCGGAACTCGGCGAGGCGCTCTCGAACCTGGGTACGATGAATTTTGTTCGCCCCATAGTGGTGGAGTTTGGAGCAAAGGCTGGTGCCGATGGCAGCTACCGAAAATACTCGGCATATCGGATCGGCGAGCGCAGTTATGCGCAACACTGCTTCGCCAGCAAGGAGTGGTTCATAAAGGTACAGGGAGGCGGTATGTCGGGGCAACATCGGGTCGAGCATACCGAGTTTGTGCGCGACAATCCGCATGCGGTAGAGCTGATGCCGATTTTCGAGAAGGCGGGGATCTCATATGGCAGGATCGACTACACCATTGTCGATGGTCGTATCCAGGTTTTCGAGATCAACACCAATCCCACTGTATTGAACGACCCGCCCACACCCTTCGACAGATACGATTCGTTGCCTTACGCCAACATGCATGCAGATGCCTTGGCACAACTGCCATATGCTAACGATCCCCTATCCACTCCGGTTATCGATGAGACACATTTCCAGATCTTGGGCCGCCTGAGAAACAAGTACCGTCGCAGACGGATGAAGCTGACCGTTCGAAAGGGCTTCAGGTCTTTCCGGGACGCCATGTTCGGCGCCAAGCCTTGAGTTCTCGAACAAGAGCGCGGGGCAATATCGCTCTGGCGATCGGCGCGCGGTGTGCCGCAATCTTTCGTGATTTGCCGATAGTTTGGCTTGGACATTATTTCGCCGGCCACGTAACAAATCAGCGCCGAGACGCGAAATTCGGGGGAGTGAACTCTTGTGAGCGGCAAGGACGAGGCCGAACTTTCCCGGCTGATGCGGGCCGCGATCGCGGGAGATGAAAGGGCTTACGCCGACTTTCTGCACCGGATTGCCGCGCTGGTTCGCGGTTTTGCCAGGCGCAAGATCGTGCAGGGCGGGGTCGATCCCGAGGATGTCGTGCAGGAAACCTTGCTGGCTATTCATGTAAAACGACATACCTGGCGTCAGGATGCGCCGGTGTTGCCGTGGATCTACGCGATCGCCCGCTTCAAGGTGATCGATGCGTTCCGGCGGCGAGGACGGCGCATCGAGATCGATGTTGACGATATCGCCGAGACGTTCGCCGAGCCGGAAACCGAGACCGTCAGCGAGCGAGATATCAACCGGGCATTGGACAGCCTGTCGCCGGCACAGCGCTCCGTGGTCTCGGCCGTGTCGGTGGAAGGGCGGTCCATCGGTGAGACGGCGGCGAAGTTCGGCATCAGCGAGACGGCGGTGCGTGTGTCGCTGCATCGCGGACTTGCTGCGATAGCCAAGCGATTCGGGCAGGGGCGGTTCGGGCGGGAATGACATGAGGACGGATGATCTCATCAAGGCGCTGGACGCCGACGCAAGCAGCAAGGCAATCCCGCTGCTATCGGCCTGGTGGCTGGCCGCCGGTGCGGGGGCGGTGATCGCGGCCGTCGTATTCCTGCTGACCATCGGCCCGCGCCCGGACTTCATGGCGGCCGCTCACACGATGCGCTTCCTCTCCAAATTCGTCTTCACCATCGTGCTGGCCGTCAGCGCCTTCGCCCTGATCCGCGCCTTGTCGACGCCGGGCGCCTCGACGGGCCGGGCAATGGCCTGGATGGCCGCGGCGCCCGTGCTGGTCGCCGTGGCGGTGCTTCTTGAGCTTTTCATGGTGCCGGAGGCGCTGTGGGGTACACGGATGGTCGGCTCCAACATGATGCTCTGCATGGGCTTCATCCCGCTGATCGGTATTGGCCCGCTTGCCATCTTCCTGTGGATGCTGCGCTATGGCGC
Organism: Mesorhizobium sp. M7A.F.Ca.CA.004.12.1.1; assembly: GCF_003997835.1. Taxonomy (NCBI): domain Bacteria; kingdom Pseudomonadati; phylum Pseudomonadota; class Alphaproteobacteria; order Hyphomicrobiales; family Phyllobacteriaceae; genus Mesorhizobium; species Mesorhizobium sp. M7A.F.Ca.CA.004.12.1.1. The sequence continues at coordinate 8,643 of NZ_RZRK01000063.1, read as the reverse complement.
GCCGACACGGCCGGTGCTTGCCGGTGCGGTGGCGGGTCTGCTCGCCGGCGGGCTGGCGGCAACCTTCTATGCCGCGCACTGCTTCGACGACTCGCCGCTTTTCGTCGCCACCTGGTACACGGCAGCGATCGCAGCGCTCGCATTGCTCGGTGCGCTCGGCGGACGGTTTTTCATACGCTGGTAGCGTTTCGTAACGATCGCGGACCCGTGCACCGATCCTTAATCATGCCGGCAATTGTTTGCCGGTTAGCGACCACGCCGGCATGCCGGACGCAACCTTTCCTTAAAATCGATCCGCCAAGGTTGATGCGAGAACATGCGTTTGCGCACGGGGGTGGCACGTATCGTGATGTGGCGAGGATTGACCAGCCGAAAATCTCTTGGGCATGCAGGGCTGGCGTTGCTCGTCGCCGGCCTGGGCGTGCTGGCGACCTCGATCCTGCTGTCGAGCCTGGATTTCGGCACCGAAGCGTTGAGGCTCTGCCTGCAGATCGCGGTGGCGGTGGCGGCGGGCGCGCTGTTCCTCGCCGCCCTGTCTATCCGCAGGATCAGCAGGGATCGCCAGCAGATCGCCGAGAGCGAGCTGCGCTTCCGCCGCGCCATGGAGGATTCGGCGATCGGCATCGTGGTTGTCGGTCTCGACGGTCGCATCCGCCAAACCAATCCGGCCTTCGCCGCCATGCTTGGCTACACAAGCGAAGAGATCGAGGCGCTGACTTTCTTCCAGATCACGCATCCCGACGATCTGCTGATCGGGCGGGAGACGATGGACGATCTGAAGGCGGGCACGGTCAATTCCTTCCACTTCGAGAAGCGTTATCTCAGGAAGGACGGAACGCCCGTCTGGGCTCATCTTGCCGGTTCGGTCATTCGCGATGAGACCAGCGGCCGCCCGCTCTATCTCGTTTCGCAAATCGAGAACATCGACGCGCGCAAGCAGGCCGAGGCGCGCATTGCCGAGGCGGAGACGCGTTGGAATTTTGCTCTGGCTGGTGCCGGCCAAGGCGTCTGGGACCTCGACATGCGCAAGGGGGGCACGACCTATTCCTCGACCTGGGTCAAGATGCTGGGCTATGCGGATGGCGAGCTCGATGGCGACACCGATCGCTGGCTGACGATGATTCATCCCGACGATCGCGAGACTGTCGCCGAAGCGGATCGCGCTCATCTCGAGGGCAAGACACCGTTCTTTGAGGCCGAGTTCAGGATGCGCCACAAGGATGGCCACTGGATGTGGATACTCGACCGCGGCAAGGCCATCGAACGCGACGAGAATGGACGGCTGATCAGGGCCATCGGCAGCCTGACCGACATCACCCGCCGCAAGGAGGCCGAAGAGCGCCTTACTGTGTCAGCGGCAATGCTTGCCGACGAAAAGGAGCGGTTGAGGGTGACGCTGCAATCGATCGGCGATGCCGTCATCTGCACCGACGCCGCAAACGGTATCACCTTCATGAACCCGGTCGCCGAAAAGCTGACCGGGATTGCCGGCGGCGAGGCTCTCGGCAAGATGCTTGGCCATGTCTACTGGGCGGTCGACGAGGAGACGGGGCACAGGATCGGCGTCACCCGGCCCGCAGTTGGCGTTCATGCGCCCGCCGACCAGAACAGCCGCGCCGTCCTGATCCGGCGCGACGACACGCGCTGCAGCATCCGCCAGGTGGTGTCGCCGATCATCAACGAACGGAACGAATTCTGCGGGCTGGTCATCGTCTTCCAGGACTTTACCGATGCGCGCGCGCTGCAGCGCCAGCTGGCGCATGCCGCGGCACACGATGCGCTGACCGGCCTTGCCAACCGCTCGAGCTTCATCCGCGCCATGGAAGACCTGGTCGGCCAGGCGCGCAAGGATGGCACCGCCGACACGACGAAGTCGGTCGGAGGCGCCGGACATCAGTTCATGTTCATCGATCTCGACCACTTCAAACTGGTCAACGACACCGGCGGACACGCGGCGGGAGACGCGCTGCTGAAGCGGGTTGCCGAGGCGATTCGCGGCGTGCTTGGTCCAGACGATATCGTCGCTCGCCTCGGCGGCGACGAATTCGCGGTCATTCTGAAATCGGGTTCGGCAGCCGGCGCCAAGATCGCGGCACGCTCCATCATCGATGCGATCGGCGGGCTGGACTTCACCTGGGACGGCCGTCTTCACGTGATCGGCGCCAGCATCGGACTGGCTGCGATCAATGCCAATTGCGGCGAGGTCGACGAGATCATCGCGAGAGCCGATGCGGCCTGCTATGCGGCCAAGGCGGCCGGCCGCGGCTGTGTCTCCGTGGCGTCCGACGCACGGATCGTGGAGGGCCGGACAGAGCCGCTGGCGGCGGCCTCCTGATCGAGCCTGTCAACCGCCGATCCGAAGGCTTGTCCCTGATTTGCGTCGACGATGCGCTCAGCGCGTCGGAACGGGATGCTCGCCACGATAGTCGTAGAAGCCGCGCCCGGTCTTGCGGCCGAGCCAGCCGGCCTCGACATATTTCACCAGCAGCGGGCAAGGGCGATACTTCGAGTCCGACAGGCCGTCATGCAGCACCTGCATGATCGACAGGCAGGTATCGAGCCCGATGAAATCGGCCAACTGCAGCGGCCCCATCGGATGGTTGGCGCCGAGCCGCATGGCGGTGTCGATGGCGTCGACCGAGCCGACACCCTCATAGAGCGTGTAGATCGCCTCGTTGATCATCGGCAACAGGATGCGGTTGACGATGAAGGCCGGAAAATCCTCCGAGACCGTGATCGTCTTGTCGAGCTGCTTCACATAGGTCTTGGCAGCCTCGAAGGTCTGGTCCTCGGTGGCGATGCCGCGCACCAGCTCGACCAGCTTCATCAGCGGCACCGGGTTCATGAAATGTATGCCGATGAACCGCTCAGGCCGGTCGGTCTGCGCGGCAAGCCGCGTGATCGAGATCGACGAGGTGTTGGTCGCCAGGATGGCTTCGGGATTGAGCTGCGGACAAAGCTGGGCGTAGATCTTGCGCTTGACCGTCTCGTCCTCTGTCGCCGCCTCGATCACCAGATCCGCGCCGGCAAGATCGGCCATCGCGGGCGCGGCCGAAATGCGGCCCATCGCGTCGTTGCGCACCTTCTCGTCGAGCTTGCCGGACCCCACCTGGCGGGCCATGTTGCCGCTGATTGTGGCGATGCCTTTCTCGATGCGGTCGGGCGAAATATCGTAGATCAGCACCTTGTAGCCCGAAAGCGCGGAGACATGGGCGATGCCGCCGCCCATCTGGCCCGCGCCGATGATGCCGATCGTCTCGATCTTGCTCATTACACCGATCCCGTCAAAAGGCCTTTGCGGCCTGCTTTTTGTGCGGTGCAAACTAAAAGGGCGGGGCGACTTCGTCTACCCCACCCTCACCATTTAATACGCTTTGGCAGAAAGCGTCAAAGCGCCTTTTGCAGCTCCGGCAGAATGACGAAGAGATCGCCGACGAGGCCGTAGTCGGCAACCTGGAAAATCGGCGCCTCCTCGTCCTTGTTGATTGCGACGATGACCTTCGAATCCTTCATGCCGGCGAGATGCTGGATGGCGCCGGAGATGCCGACCGCGATGTAAAGATCGGGGGCAACCACCTTGCCGGTCTGGCCGACCTGCCAGTCGTTCGGCGCATAGCCGGCATCGACCGCGGCGCGGGAGGCGCCGACGGCGGCACCGAGCTTGTCGGCGACCGGCAGGATGACCTCCTGGAACTTCTCCGCCGAACCCAGCGCACGACCACCCGAGATGATGATCTTGGCCGAGGTCAGCTCCGGACGGTCGGTCTCGGAAAGCTTGTTCTCGACGAAGGTGGACAGGCCGGGATTGGCCGCGGCCTTGACGGTCTCGACCGCCGCCGAGCCGCCCTCGGGGGCTGCCTGGAACGAGGCCGTGCGCACCGTGATCACCTTCTTGGCGTCGCTCGACTGCACCGTCTGGATGGCGTTGCCGGCATAGATCGGCCGCTTGAAGGTGTCGGGCGATACGACTTCGATGATCTCGGACACCTGCGCGACATCGAGCAGCGCTGCGACGCGCGGCGCGACATTCTTGCCCGACGAGGTCGCCGGCGCGATGATGGTGTCGTAAGCGCCTGCCAACGACACGACCAGTGCTGCCGTCGGCTCGGCCAGGCGCTCGGCAAGTTCGTCGGCCTCGGCCAGCAACACCTTGCTCACGCCCTTCAGCTTGGCGGCAGCGTCGGCTGCCGGCTTGGCGCCTTTGCCGGCAACCAGCACATGCACGTCCGAGCCGATCTGCAGCGCCGCCGACAGCGCCTTGGCGGTCTGGTCGGAAAGCGTTGCGTTGTCGTGTTCTGCGATGAGGAGAATAGCCATTTTTCTGTTCCTTTCCCGATCGCTTACAACACGCCGGCTTCGTTCTTGAGCTTGTCGACCAGCTCAGTGACGCTCTTGACCTTGACGCCTGCCTTGCGGCCGCTCGGCTCCTCGGTCTTGATGACCTTCAGCCGCGGCTTGACGTCGGCGCCGTAGTCGGCCGGGGTCTTCTCGTCGAGCTGCTTCTTCTTGGCCTTCATGATGTTGGGCAACGAGGCATAGCGCGGCTGGTTGAGGCGAAGGTCGGCGGTGACGATCACCGGCATCTTCAGTTCCACGGTCTGCAGGCCGCCGTCGACTTCGCGCGTCACCTTGGCCTTGTCGCCGTCGAGCACGATCTTGGAAGCGAAGGTGCCCTGCGCCCAGCCAAGCAGTGCCGCCAGCATCTGGCCGGTCTGGTTGGAGTCGTCGTCGATCGCCTGCTTGCCGAGAATGACGAGGCCGGGCTGCTCGGCGTCGACGACGCCTTTCAGCACCTTGGCGACGCCGAGCGGCTCGGTCTGTTCGTCGGTCTTGACCAGGATGGCGCGGTCGGCGCCCATGGCGAGCGCGGTGCGCAGTGTTTCCTGCGCCTGCTGCGGGCCGATCGAGACGACGATGATTTCTTCGGCCTTGCCGGCTTCCTTCAGCCGGATTGCTTCTTCCACCGCGATTTCGTCAAAGGGATTCATCGCCATCTTGACGTTGGCCAGCTCCACCGCCGAACCATCAGCCTTCACGCGAACCTTGACGTTCGCATCCACAACCCGCTTCACCGGGACGAGAACTTTCATTCAGTCTCTCCTATTCCGCTCTGGCAGCGCCTACAACACGCTCCAGAAGTTAGCGCATTGGCGATCCATAAGATCCCCGCCGCTTCGTTGTTGATAGTGATATCTGCGGCCGTCACGCTGGCTGTCCGCTGGCTCAGGCAACCGTAACCAACGAAACTATCTGATGTAGCAAACGGAGTAGTTTTCAGAAGCGGTCGGTCCTCAGCGCGTAGGAGCGTGAGGTATTTTTATACTCATGACTTTTCTTCTGAATACGAGTTCGCACGCAAACTGGTGGGGACAGTCGAGCTCACATAGGCAACACTGTCTCGACCACATTTACCCAATAGCCTATCCCATAAGGCAAGGCTTCGTCATTGAAGTCATAGGCGGGGTGATGCAGAAGAGCGGTAGGTCCATTCCCAAGGAAGATAAAACTACCTGGCCGCTTCTCAAGCATATAGGCAAAGTCCTCCGCACCTATACGTGGCTTCATCTTATGATTCACCGATGCAGGCCCGACTAGGTCGCGTGCCGCCTTAGCCGCTAAAGTAGTTTCCTCCGTGCAGTTGACAGTGACCGGAACGGAGCGACGGTATTTGAATTCGATATCCGCGCCGAAGCCGCGCGCAATGCCCTGTGCGGCTGCCGCAATCTCTTGTTCGGCGAAGTCTCGCAGGGCTGGCACGAGAGTTCTGACCGTTCCGGCAATTTCAACTTGATCGGGAATGATGTTGTAAGCCTGTGCGGCCTTCAGCTTGGTGACGGAAATCACCAGAGACTCCATGGGGTCGGTTTTGCGAGAGATTAAGATTTGTAGGCCGACGATAATCTGTGCTGCTATGGTGACGGGATCGATAGTTCTATGTGGGTAAGCCGCATGGCCGCCCCTGCCCTTCACAACAATGTCGAAGTCGTCCTGCGAGCCCATGATAGGACCATCGCAGATGGCGAATTTGCCAATTTCCATGCCTGGCAAGTTATGCATGCCGAAAACCTGGGATATGTCGAAACGGTCCATAATGCCTTCCTGGACCATCCTTTGAGCTCCCGTCGGAAATTCTACTTCTTCTGCCGGCTGAAAGATTAAGGCGACGGATCCCCTGAAGTTGCGCGTACTCGCAAGATGTTTCGCAGCACCCAGCAACATAGCTGTATGACCGTCGTGGCCGCATGCATGCATTATGCCTGGGTTTTTCGAGGACCAGGATTTGCCTGACGCCTCAACGATTGGCAGGGCATCCATGTCCGCTCTCAATCCGATCGTCGGTCCATCTCCCCCTTGCCCCTGAATAAGTGCGACGATGCCGGTCTCAGCTATCCCCGTTTCGATATGATTGATCCCGAACGATGCCAGTTTATCGATCACGAACTTCGCTGTGTTGTGTTCCCGATAGTCGAGCTCTGGATTTTCATGGAGGTAGCGTCGCCACTCCGTTGCTTCGCGCTGCAAATCACGGAAGGACTCAACGCTGTGCATCTGAACGTTTCCCAAATTGCGTTTTTTGTTGGCCGATGTTCAGCTTCCAGGAGGGCTAGGTCAAATTCAGTTTGTGTATTGTGATCATCTGGTTTTCAGATGAACTCAGGGTGGTGAAAAGCCTGGGTAGGACCGCGACCGCGACCTGTCTTACCTGAGCGCAAGGCATCTGTCAGATGCGCGTTTTCGCCTTTGAGTCAGCGACTGGAATGCGTTGCTGTCGCGACGGGAAAATGGCACGTGGTCAGCACAGCAGCGGCAGCAAGCGCGGACTTGGTACGTGACGCGCAGCTTGAACACATCTGGCCGGACGCTTCACATGGGAGAACTGCCGCCTGTCTTCCGGCTCGAACCGTCGGAGTCCAATGCTGCGCCATTCTCCGGCGATTGAGATGGGACAGCAGCCCCGGAGGAGGATCGCCGGGCGCCTATCGCGGCAAGTTGACAAGCGGAGCAGTCGTCATGCGGCTGTTCGCGGTGACCCTCCGATCGAATAACCACCCCGGTATTTCCAGCCACCGGTGGGCCAGAAAGGGTGCAGCGGAACACCGCCAGGTCACCCTTCTTGATCGACCGCATGGAGAAAGACCTGCCGGTCAGCCCAGGGATGCCATGGATAAAGAAGTTCGCGATCAACATCGATCTGCGGGCGTTCCATGGTCGAGTTGTACGACGAGATCCATCCTCATTCAGCGCTCAGAATGCGTTCCCTGAGGGAGTTCATTTAGGCACAAATCTACTTGGAGCGACGACCAACGAACGGCTCCCGGCCGGCCTCACGCCTGCCAACGCGGTCTGCGGCGATCGGAGAAGGCCGCGATTCCGTCAGCGGCGTCGGTCGTTTCCCATACATCGGCCAGCAGAGCGACCGTCTCGCCGATCACTGCGTCGTCGATTTCCGACCCAAGTCGGCGCACAAGCGCCTTGGCGGCGGCGACCGCCCGCGGCGAGGCCGAGAGATAGGGCCGGACCTCAGCCTCGACCGCCGCCTCCAAGTCGATCGGCGGCACGACCCGGGAAACCAGTCCGAGGTCGCGGGCTTCATTTGGCGTCGATTATCCTGCCTGACATGAAGACCCGCCGCGCCCGGCCTTCTCCCATCCGAGCCAGAACATAAGGAGAAATCGTAGCAGGGATGAGTCCTAACCGGACCTCGGTGAAACCGAACCTAGCGGTGTCGACGGCCACCGCAACGTCGCAGACGCTCATCAGGCCGAGACCGCCACCGAATGCCTGGCCGTTGATGCGGCCGATCAGGGGTTTGGGTAATTCGTTGAGCGCGCGAAGAGCCAGCGCCAGCTTCATGGCCTCGGCGATTCGCTCGTCACGCGCGGCGGAGGCCTGCGCCCGCATCCAGGCGAGATCGGCGCCCGCACAGAAGCTGTCGCCTTCGCCCGTCAGCACCACCGCTCGCACATTGTCGTCATTGGCGAGCAGTTCGGCGGCGCCCGCAAGTTCGGCGATCATCTGTCCCGACATAGCGTTGTGCTTGTCCGGGCGGACGAGGGTCAACGTAGCGACGCCGATCTCGTCGGTCATGATGCAGATAGTGTCGAAGATCATGGCCGCTCCTCTCTAAGGCTGCCCGCGAAGCGGGCCACCTCCTCCAATCGCTCCATGTCGAGGCAGGTCTCATAGCCCCGGCCCGCTAGCATTGCCGCGACGGCGAGGGTATCGACATTGCCGTTTGCTCCCACGGCGAAGGGGCAGCCGCCAAGTCCGCCAACCGCAGCGTCAAAGGTGCGTAGGCCCTTCTCCAAGCTTACCAGAATGTTATCGAGGGCGCGGCCCCCAGTGTCATGATAATGTCCAGCAAGTCTCCCGGCCGGCACCGCTTCCAACACAGCATCGAGCATGGCCGCGATGGTTGCGGGCGTTCCTTGGCCCGTGGTGTCGCCCAGCGAAATCTCATAGCAGCCCATATCAAGGAGTTCGGTCACAACCTTCACAGCGGCAGCCGGCTGTATCGGTCCTTCGTAAGAGCAGTCGGTGATGCAGGAGACATAGCCTCGCACCGGAATGCCGTCGGCGGCAGCCGCGGCGAGCACAGGGCGGAAACGCTCGAGGCTTTCGGCAATCGAGCAGTTAATGTTC
>NZ_RZRK01000639.1:0-3597 GCF_003997835.1 Mesorhizobium sp. M7A.F.Ca.CA.004.12.1.1 | reverse complement strand
CGCCGGCGTCGGCTATCGGCCCCGCCGAGCATCTGCCCCGAAAACGCCGGTTTTCCCGTGTCTTTCCTTGCCAGGGCCGCGTTTCCCGTGGGAAGGGGCGTGGTATCTCAGGGCTTGGGGGCTTGGCATGACGAATATCGGGGCCGGGGGCGCAGCGCCCTCGCTTATCAGGGCATCGCTCAGCCGCACCGGCAAATGGGCCGGCAGTGTCGCCTTTATCGGGGGTGCCGTATCAGACATCCTCAATCCGCTGGCGCCGTTCGCCGCCTATATCGCGCTGACCGCCGCGGTGGCCGCAATCATCATCGCCATTGCCATCGTGCTCAGGCTGGTGCTGGCGGCCAGAGCGCTGCCGGCCTTGATCTTCGCCACCACGGCGGCGGCCGTCGCCAGTGGCGTCTACGGCCTGCAGCAGCAGACCAACGCCCAGAACGGGGTGATCGCCAGCCTGGTGCCGGCCATTGCCGGGCTGCAGCAGTCGATGGGCATCGTGTCCGAAAAAGTGGCCAGGATCGAGCAGACCGTCACGCAGATGCAAAATACGGTCGAGGCGGTCAAGCAGACGACCGACACGGTGGCGAAGAAGGCCGACGAGATCGCTAACGCCCAGCAGCAGCAGACGCAGCAGACGGCGGAGGTGCAGAAGACCACCGACGAGGTGAAGAAGCAGACCGAGACGCTGGCCGCCGGCCAGGCGCAGCAGCAGGCCCAGACCGAGAAGCTGCAAGAAACGACGCAGCAGATCGCCGCCTCGATCGACACCATCGCCAAGGGCTTTGCCGCCTTGGCCGCGCAAGGCGGGGCGATTGCCGAGCCGAAGCGGCCGGACGAATTCTACCACAATGCCCGCGTCTACGAGCTGTCCGGCGACATGCTCAACGCGCGGCGCTCCTACCTCGCCTTCGCCGGTTTCGATGTCGACGCCATCGACCCCTACACGCGCTTTGCCACGCTGCTTCGGGTGCAGGACGGTAAGGCCGGCGCGCGCGAAGTGTTCGGCGCGCTTGCCGACAAGGGCAAGGCGCTGTCGATCAAGCTTGTGCATATCCAGCAGTTCGACGACGCCCAGCGGCTCGACAAGCTCAACGCCTTCATATCAGCCAATCCAGATTTCGCGCCGGCCTATTTCCTGCTGGCGCAGGAGTTTTCCGAAGACCGGCTCGGCGCCCAGACGCTGGCCGACAAGCGCAACGAGGCCAAGGCGCTGACCAGGTTCGTGTCCTACGAAAAGGATGGCGGGCTGCTCAAATATGTCGTCGACCAGACGCAGTTGGCCGACTGGCTGGACCGCAGCCGCAACCGGCTGGCGGCACTCGGCGACGTGCTCGATCCCGCCCGCTTCGTGCCTTCGCTGACGCCGATGCGCTCCAACCAGGGCTGGTCGATGACCATCTCGCTGCCGGAGCCGGCGACCGCCATCTCCTGGCGCATGGGCGACAGCGGCCCGTTCACCGACACCGGTTTCCTGGCCATGAACGACCAGACGACCGGCAAGCCGATGGCCAATCCGAGCTTCGAGATGCCCGACAGCACCGTGGCGGGGATCATCGCCATCAAATATCTCGACATCAGGGGCCGCGAGACCGGCCCGTTCGACATCCGCTTCGACCCGGAGACCGCGCTCCAGCAAGGCAACAAGCAGATCCTCGACCAGTTCTGGACCTCGTGGATCGCTTTCGATGCCAGCGGCAATCATGGGCTGGTCTACTTCACCCAGATGCTGTCCTACCGCTGCGCCATCAAGCAGGTGCATTACAGCCTGAACGGCGCGGCGCTCGACAAGGAGATCAAGATGCCGCCCTGCGACAAGAAGGACCCTTACGCCATCCCCTACGACTACCAGCCCTATTCAAGGTCGCCGACAGCGTGAAATCGATGTCGGTGCAGGTCACCTACACCGACGACACCAAGTCGCCGGTGCGGGAATACAAGCGGCAGTAGAGGCGCCCACCCTCCCCCTTGTGGGGAGGGTCGATCCGCCCAGCGGATCGGGGTGGGGGTGACGCCGGCGCCAGACCCCCACCCCGTCGAACGATCTCCGCTTCGCTCCGGCCGCTCGCCGACCCTCCCCACAAGGGGGAGGGTGAAAGGGCGCTGATGCAAAATGCCTGTCGCAGTGCTTGCGCAGGTGCCGCCGAACAGGCCAGTTTGCGCCTGCAGAATCGGTGAGAGCGCAATGACCATCCACACCATCAAGGCCCGGGGCATTTCGGTTTCGCTCGACCTCACGGTCGGCCACATCGCCGACATGGTCGTCGAGGGTGGCGGGCGGCAGCTGAAGCCGCTGCACCGCGCACCCTGGGTCGATGCGAACGAGACACTGCCGGACAATTTGCCGGAAGGCACCGTTCGGCTGTCCGGCGATTTCCTCTGCGCGCCGTTTTCGCGCAGCGATGTCGAGGAAGCGCCGCTGCATGGCTGGCCGGCCAACAGCGCCTGGGATGTCGTCGAAAGTGCCGCGACAGACGATGGCTGGCGCGCGGTCTATCGCCTGCGGCACAAGGTGATGGGCGCTTCGATCGACAAGATCCTGACGCTGCGCGACGGCCATCCCTTCCTCTACCAGGAACATGTGTTTTCCGGCGGCCATGGTGCGATTTCGGTCGCGCATCACCCGATGACGACAATGACGGGCGGCGGCAGGCTGGCCTTTTCGCCGAAGCGGTTTGCCGCGACGCTGGACGACCCGCTGGAGCCGGATCCCGCACGCGGCCGCTTCCTGCTGGCCTATCCGGCACGATCCGCCGATCTCGGCCGTTTTCCCGCCGCAGGCGGCGGTACGCTCGACCTGACGGAATACCGCATGGGCGACCTGCGCGAGGATTTCCTCACGCTGGTCGAGACAGATCATGGCGGACCGGGCTGGACCGCGCTGGCGCGCCAGGCCGAGGACGATCTGGTGCTGGTGCTGAAGAACCCTGCCGAGCTACCGATCACCATGCTGTGGCTCAGCAATGGCGGGCGCGACTACGCGCCCTGGAGCGGCCGCCACCTTGGCGTGCTCGGCATCGAGGATGGCCGCGCCGCCGTCGGCCATGCCGCCTCGATCGGCGACAACTGGCTGAGGCGCGAAGGGGTAGCGACCGCCTTTGCGCTGGACGAAAGCCAAAGCGTTTCCTTTCGCCATGTCATCGGCGCCATGCCGCTATCTGGCGGCGAGCCACCGCAGGAGCTCACGACGGCGGATGGCCGCATGCGGCTGACGGCCGGTGGCGCGGCGCGGGAGGTTCCCTTCGACAGCGATTTCCTGCGTATTGGGCAGCCTGTGGCTGCCTGAACGAACAGCACAGTTTACTTCTGTTCGTTCAGGGGTTCCCATCAATTGCCAAAGTTGGCGCCGCCCCTCACCTGCCTGCCGGCATCCTCTCCCCGTATAGTGACGGGGAGAGGGGTGCTCTCATCACCGATTTCGCCAACTACCAGCGTTACAGAGTAGGCGCCGAGATTGCGGCTGGCCCCTTCTCCCCGTCACTATACGGGGAGAAGTGCCCGGCAGGGCGATGAGGGGCGGCGCCAACTTTGGCAAAAGACCGCCTCCAATAGCTCAAATCCCGATTTGAAATTTCCGCCAACTGCCGACAAGATACAGCGGAAATT
>NZ_RZRK01000638.1:0-3600 GCF_003997835.1 Mesorhizobium sp. M7A.F.Ca.CA.004.12.1.1 | reverse complement strand
ACCCGGCTCGTTGCAGCGCCTGGTCGCCACCAGCGAGGTTCGGGCGTTCAGCCCGCCGGTTTCCGTTTAGGCCCTTGGGCTAGCCAGCCGCACCGCTTCCCCACGGCCCATGGAACGCGCCCTTGTCGTCGATGCGCTCGAAGCCGTGCGCGCCGAAGAAGTCGCGCTGCGCCTGGATCAGGTTCGAGGTGCCGCGGCCCTGGCGGTAGCTGTCGAAATAGGCAAGTGCGGAAGACAGCGCCGGCACCGGCGAACCGGCCTCCGAAGCCCTCGCCACGATGCGGCGCAGCGACGGATGCGCCTCCTGCATCAGCGCGATGAAGGCCGGGGCCATCAGGAGGTTGGTCGAGGCGCCGCCCTTGCTGAAGGCTTCCGCCATGGTGTCGAGCATCTGCGAGCGGATGATGCAGCCGGCGCGCCAGATCCTGGCGATGGTCGGCATCGGCAGGTTCCAGTTGAATTCCTTGGAGGCGCCGCTCATCACCGCAAAACCTTGGGCGTAGGCGGCGATCTTGCCGGCGAACAGCGCCAACTCCAGATCTTCCAGCAGGGCATCTTTGTCACCGGAAATCTTCGTCACGCCGACGTTGCCGTAGGCCTTTTCCGCCGCCAGCCGCTCGTCCTTGATCGATGACAGAACGCGTGCCGCCACCGCCGCCTCGATCGCCGTCGCCGGAATGCCGAGTTGCTGCGCCTCGATGACCGACCATTTGCCGGTGCCCTTCTGGCCGGCGCGGTCGAGGATGATGTCGACCACCGGCTTGCCGGTCTTCGGATCGTCTGATGCCAGCACCTTGGCGGTGATCTCGATCAGGTAGGAGTTGAGCCGGCCCTTGTTCCAGTTGGCAAACACCGCGCCGATCTCTTTCGGGCCCATGCCCAGGCCGTCGCGCAAGATGCCGTAAATTTCGGCGATCATCTGCATGTCGGCATATTCGATGCCGTTGTGGATGGTCTTGACGAAATGCCCGGCACCGTCGGTGCCGAGCCATGCCGCGCAGGGTTCGTCCTTGAACTTGGCGGAGATCGCCGTCAGCACCTTCTCGACGCGCTTCCATGAGTCCTCTGTGCCGCCGACCATGATCGACGGCCCGTGGCGCGCGCCCTCCTCGCCACCGGACACGCCCATGCCGATGAAGGTGAGGTCCGAGCCGGAAAGCTCGGAGAAGCGCCGCATCGTGTCGCGGAAATTGGCGTTGCCGGCATCGATGACGATGTCATTGGCCGACAGCACGCCGCGCAGCGCCGCGATCTGTTCGTCGACCGGCTTGCCGGCCAGCACCATGATGATGATCGGGCGCGGCGGCCGGATGGCGGCGGCAAGCTCTTCCAGGCTGTAGCAGGGCACGACCATGTCCCTGAGCGCGCCGGCGTTCTCGATGAAAGCGTCGGTGCGCGCCCTGGTGCGGTTGAAGACAGCGATGCGGTGCCCGTGCTCGGCGATGTTGAGCGCCAGGTTGGAGCCCATCGTGCCAAGGCCGATCAGGCCGATTTCGGCATTTTCCATCGTTTCTTCCCTGCTTCGGATCTTGTTGGTTCGAGCCCGCGATTTGCGCGGATGCCCATTCATCACGGGATGCCATTCTTCACGGGATGATTGACGGGCCTTTCGGGCCGCGTCAACCGCCTCGCCGAATTGTGTTGCGCGGATCGAACGTGAAGACCAGAGCCCGAGAAGATTGGCAATCGGCGCGGCCGCCGGGAAGTTCAGGTGCCGGCGTCGAGGGAGAAGCGGGTTCAGAAATTGTAGTTGGCATAGCCATGGTAGACCAAATCCACCATTGCGTCCCCTCCGGCAAAGAGCAGATTCACGTTCCAAGGAGGGTTCCAAGGCGGGAAGGGAACCACGAACTCGGTTTCCTGGCCATGGCAAACTCCCACGACGCGCCAGTCGTCGCGGATGAAGCCGAACAGAGGTCCTCCCGACCACCCGTGGCCGGCGAAGTTTGTCGTTTCAAGCTCGCGCGCATGCTTGTCTCCGTCGACATCTCTTATGAAGGCAGCCAGCTCGACAGCCGGGTATCCGGCGGCGAAATCAGGATAGCCAGCGCTCATGTAAAGATGGTCGAAATACTCATCGTGGTCGTCGAAGGCCTGCGTACCCAGCCAGCCGCAGACGTTGCCAATCGGATCAATCGTCCTGCAGATTGCATAGTCGCTGGCATCCGCTTTGAACGCCATATCCCAGAAGCCGTCATGCCTGACGCCATACCAGTCGCTGACCCATGTGGAGCCGAAGCGAGGGGAGTGACCCGGGTACATAGCCGGCGTGAATTCGATTTGACAGTTGCCGCTGTAGTCCCACGGCATGACATGGCTGGCTGTCATCAACAGGTTCGGCCCAACCATGAAGGCGGTGCCTCCTGGAAGCTCCTTGCCTTCGGAGAAGGTGCGGATGTGGCCTATCGCCGACCAGGGAAACGCCACCAGATCCATGCCGATAGCCGTAAGCCCCGACCGCTTGACGGCAATATCGCCGTCCGGTCCAGCAAAGAACGGTCGCAACCGTGGGACCGTTCGCACAGCGAGATGGCGAGGAACATAGGCCTTGAGCAGATCCTCGTTTCGCCTGCCCGTGCGCGTCGGCTTGCCCTCAGGCCGCGCGACGGCCTTCGCAACAGGCAGGTTGAGCCTCGATTCCAATCGCGGCACATAGCCCTTCGGCGCAGAGACCCGCTCAGCCACCTTGCGGGCGTCCGGAAATCGGCCCAGGCTGAGATGATTGATGATGTCGACAGGCATCGGCTCCGTCGGATCACGATCAAGTTTTTCGATGAGAGCGCCAAGGTCGTTGTGCGCAGCCAGCGCCCTGAAGTTTGGTTGTCGCCTATTGCGCCCGGCATTCTCGTTCCCCGCAGTGGAGAGGCGTTGCTCCTTCTTCATGCGATTTGTCCTCGCTTGCCCTTGCCAATGCGCCTCGATAGGGCGAGACGACCGCGATTGGCATCGAAACCGAAGTGATGGCCGCCAAAGTCGAACGAAAGCGACCATTTTGACAGTCGTCATTTGCCGACTGGGTCGCTCCTTTTTGCGGGTGCTATTTCGTGAGGACCATAAGGCCGACGCTACGGCCTGATATCGACGGGCGCCTCGATCTTCACCATCTCGAAGTCCGAGACCAGTATGTCGATGCGCACCGTCCACCGGCCCGGCACCGGGATGACGAGGTTGTCGACGCGCCAGCTGCCGTCACCGGGCTTGCTCGCAGCGCGCTTCAGCGGCTCGATGCCGGAATCGGGTTTTGACAGCACAAGCGTCACCTCCTTGGCGTCGAGCGGGCCGAAATCGCCGCTCATGATGACCATCGAGGCAACGACCGGGCCGGCATGGCCGGGAGTGATGCTGAGATCGGCCATCGCTTGCAGCGCGTGGATATGGACCGACACCGGTTGCGCTGCCGCAATCGCCAGGGCTCGTGGCGGCGGCGTGAAGCGCCAGCCCGCGGCAACGCCGAAAATCGCCAACACGATCAACGTCTCGACGCCGATCGAGCGGACCAGCCTGCGTTGAACTTCCGTCGATCCCGCCTCGGCCGATGCGGTGAGTTTCCAGCGATTGACGGCAGCAAGCGTGAACAGAAAGACCAGCAGCCCCAGCTTG
>NZ_RZRK01000637.1:0-3604 GCF_003997835.1 Mesorhizobium sp. M7A.F.Ca.CA.004.12.1.1 | reverse complement strand
CCGCACAGCATGGCATAGCTGACCATATGGAAGATCGGTCCGGAATGCGCCGCGCAGCAGGCAAAGAAGGTCAGCCCGAGCACGATGAATTGCGGCGAGCGCAGCGCCTGGCTGACTGTCAGGCCGGCACCTTCGGCAACCGGCGCGGAGCCGGTGTCGACCAAGAGGGGCTTCGGCGGCTGGCGCACCAGCAGCACCACCGGCAACAGCAGCACCCAGGCGGTAATGCCGATGTCGAACATGGCGGTGCGCCAGTCATAGGCGGAGATCAACCAGCGGGCGAAGGGCGAGATCGTCATCGGCGCCACGCCCATGCCGGCCGAGACCAGTGAGACGGCAAGGCTGCGGTTGGTGTCGAACCAGCCTGTGGTCAGCGCGATCATCGGCGCAAAAAAGGCGCTTGCCGCGAGACCGACCAGGACGCCATAGGTGATCTGGAAGCTCAGCAGCGAACCGGCGCGGCTGGCCAGCACCAGCGCCAACCCGAGCAGCACCGCGCCGATCATCACGACGATGCGGGCGCCAAAACGGTCCGATATCGCGCCCCAGGCGAAGCCACCAAGGCCCATCACCAGGAAGTTGAGCGTCATGGCGCTGGAAATGCCGGCGCGCGACCAGTTGGTGTCGATCGCCATCGGCTCCAGGAATATCGCCAGCGAAAACATCGTCCCGATGGCGACACAGGACATCAGCGCGCCAGCGGCGACGATGACCCAACGATAGGAAAGGCTCATTCAAATCTCCCATGCCTAAAGGCAGCGCTGCGCGCTGCTTGCACCCGAAGGACGCCGGCACCGGGTTCGATCCTACAATCCGGTTGCATTTTTTATCCAGTTTGACGTGACGCCGTTTTCGGCAGCTCAGATCGGCAGTTCCGACGTGTATTTGATCGTCTGGCTGGGGACGTCGGTCTTGACGTTCTGCACGCCCTTGATGCGGCTCAGATGCTCCGACTGGAAGCGGCGGTAATCGTCGATGCCGGCTGCCACCACGCGCACCATGGCGTCGCAATCGCCGAGCATCAAATAGCACTCCATCACCTGCGGCAGCTTGGCGACTTCGGTGGCGAAATGCTCGATCGTGTCCTCATCCTGCGTTTTCAGCCAGATGCGGGTGAAGAAGGTGAGGCCCTTGCCGATGCTGCCGGGGTTCAGCACTGCGACGTAGCGATCGATGATGCCGGCTTCCTCCAGCAGCTTCACGCGCCGCAGGCAAGGAGAGGGCGACAGGCCGACCTCTTTGGCCAGATCGTTGTTGGCCATGCGGCCGTCGCGCTGCAGCGCCCGCAGGATCCGCTTGTCGATCTCATCCAGCTTCATGGCTCTAGATTCCATCTATTTTGAAATTAATGGCACTCAATGCCGAACCTAGTTGAAGTACAACAATATTCGCAACCATATTGCGGAGAATTGTGGGTATGTTTGCCGCCAGTGTCATGAGAGTTCAAACGCAGGGCAGCGGCGGCCGCGAGGCGCGCCAGTGGAGACACATGAGCATTTCACAGGCAGTCGAGGCGGCGGGCAATGGTTCGGGATCCGAATTCCGCCGAGGCGTGGCGTCCTGCGCGCCGGTGCTGTTCGGCACCATCCCCTATGCGCTGGTGCTTGGCGCCCAGGCCACGCAAAAAGGGCTGAGCACGGTCGAACTGTCCGCGATGACAGGGCTGAATTTCGCCGGCGGTTCGGAATTCGCGGCGATCCAATTGTGGACGTCGCCGCCGCACATCGTGCTCATCGTCGCCATCACCTTCCTGGTCAACAGCCGTCATTTGCTGATGGGTGCGGCACTGGCGCCGTTCCTGCGCCACCTGCCGCGGCGCAAGGTGTTTCCGGCGCTTTTCTTTATGTGCGACGAGAGCTGGGCGCTGGGTCTGGCCGATGCCAGACAGCGCACTGCTGCCGGCATCATGCCGGCCTTCAGCCCGCGCTACTATATGGGCGCGGCGCTGGCGATGTATCTCACCTGGGTGGTCTTCACCACGCTGGGTGCCTTGCTCGGTCCGATGCTCGGCGACGTCGGGGCCTATGGTTTCGACATGGCGTTCCCGGCTGTCTTCCTGGTGCTGATGCGCGGCATGTGGACGGGGATGGCGGCGGCGCGACCCTGGCTGGTCAGCCTGGTCGTGGCGGCACTGGTCTATCTCTTCGTTCCCGGCGCCTGGTATGTCGCCGCGGGCGCCATGTCGGGTCTGGTCGCGGCCTGGCTGATGGCGAGTGATGCATGATCGATGCAACGACCTTTTTCACCATCGTGCTGATGGCCGGCGTCACTTATCTCACGCGCATCGGCGGCTATGTCGTGCTGCGCAACCGCACACTCAGCGCCCGTGCCACGGCTGTGATGGAAGCTGCGCCCGGTTGCGTGCTGATCTCTGTCATCGCACCGGCCTTCGTGTCGAAGTCCCCGGCGGATATTCTGGCGCTGGCTGTTACGCTGGTGGCCGCCACGCGGCTTTCCATGCTGCCGACTGTGCTGATCGGAGTCGCTTCGGCGGGGTTGCTCAGGCATTTCATCGGCTAGAAAGGCAGCGGCCAGTTGGCTCAGAGGCTCTTTGGCCACTGTTGGGCGGCATGTATGACGGTAAGTATTTCGACGGCATCTTCGCTTACGCGATAGGGGACGATATATGGGATATCGGCCAAAACGAGTTCTCGCGTCGCCTTGATGCGTCCAACGCGACCCATAGCCGGCTGTTCGGTAAGCAACTCCGCTGCGGACAAGATGCGCCCAATGACACGGGCGGCAGCTTCGGGACTGTCTTTCTCGATATGCGCGCCGATTTCGCCAAGCCGACGCAAAGCCCGCTTGGTCCAACGGATTGTCTTGCGGCTCATGGATCAGCCGGCGGGCTTGACGTATTTCCCGATCACGGCGGCCAACTCTTGTTCGCTGGCGAACTCACCGCGCTCGGCCTCGGCCAATCCGGCCTCTATCTCAGCGAGTTGCCACTCTTGACGAGCTACAAAGTCTTCGATGGCCTTGGCGGCCACATAAGAGCGCGAGCGATCGAGCTTTTCGGCAAGTTGGTCGAGCCTGTTTGTCGTGTCGTCGGGGAGGCGTACGGTGAAAGCCGTCATGGTTTCGATCCACTTGGTTCATTGTGATTGTGAGTGAACCAAGGTGGATCGTCAAGTCACACCCAAAGGACTCTGGTCGCTTCGCGCTGTTTACTGTCAGGAAAACAAGCGGGGAGCGCATTGAAAAAGGGCGGGCGCCAAGCGCCTGCCCTCCAATTTAAGTCTTTTCCCTATGCGGCAGCCGCGACACCCTGGCTGGCTGCCACCACGGCATCGACCTTGGCGGTCGCCTTGGCGAGCGCTGCGGTCACCGCGTCAGGACCCATGCCGACGCCTTCGATACGGATGACATCGACATCGGTCATGCCGAGGAAGCCGAGCACGCCGCGCAGGTAGGGAATGGCGTGATCGAACTGCACGGCCGCACCTTCGGAATAGATGCCGCCCGAAGCCAGCACGATATAGACCTTCTTGCCGGTGACGAGACCCTTGGGGCCGTTCTCGCCATAGGAAAAGCTCTTGCCGGAACGAGAGATATGATCGACCCAGGACTTCAGCGTCGAGGAGATGTTGAAGTTGATGAAGCC
>NZ_RZRK01000636.1:0-3608 GCF_003997835.1 Mesorhizobium sp. M7A.F.Ca.CA.004.12.1.1 | reverse complement strand
GACCGTTACCTCCTACACCGAGCGGCCGGGACACAAGATCGACGAGGCCGACGGCCTGTCGGTGCCATGGTCGCGACCCAGCCCCAAGCGCAAAGGCGTTTCGGCCCGCGCGGTCAGCGCTGTGACCATCCTGGTGGTGCTGGCGCTGTGGGCGCTGTCGGCCCGCCTGCAACTGGTGTCGCCAGTGTTCCTGCCATCACCTGCCGCCGTGTGGAACAAGTTCATCACCGTCGCCCGTGACGGCTTCGTCGATGCTACGCTGCTGCAGCATGCCGTCGCCAGCCTGTGGCGAGTATTCGCCGCGCTGGTCGCCGCCCTTGCCATTGGCGTGCCGGTTGGTCTCGCCATCGGCATCAGCGCGATCGGGCGCGGCATCTTCGATCCGCTGCTGGAATTCCTGCGGCCTATCCCGCCGCTTGCCTACTTGCCGCTGGTCATCATCTGGTTCGGCATCGGCGAACCGTCGAAGATCCTGGTGATCACTATTTCCATGCTGGCGCCGGTGGCGCTGTCGACCGCGTCCGGCGTTCGCGGCGTCTCGCAGGAGCGCATCAACGCGGCGCGCTCGCTGGGTGCTACCCAGCGCCAAGTGGTCCGCCACGTCATCCTGCCCAGCGCGCTGCCGTCGATCCTGACCGGCCTGCGCATCGCGCTCGGCGCCGGCTGGTCGACGCTGGTCGCCGCCGAACTGGTGGCGGCGACACGCGGGCTTGGCTTCATGATCCAGTCGGCCGCCCAGTTCCTCGTCACCGACGTGGTGGTGATGGGCATACTGGTAATCGCGGCCATCGCCTTCGTGCTCGAATTCACCATCCGCAGGATCGAGCGCGTGCTCGTCCCGTGGGCGGGACGCGAATGATCGGAGCCCAGAGGAGCAGGAGAATGACGATGACCCATTCCACCGCCGTGCTGTTCGCCCAAGCCGGTAACTGGCTTCTCGCCTGGACCAGGGAAAGCCAGCCGCCAGAACAGCAACCGAAATCGCCAACGCCGGTCCGCTGGGACGCCGAGCGCGACCGCCTGCCGCCACGCGACGAGAGTTTTTACTGGGCCTGGCAGTATTGGTCGCAGTGAAGGGGGCGGTGCGACTTTGCGCCGTCCCCGCGTCTTCGTCATCCTAGGGCGGAGCAAGGAGCGAAGCGACGCAGCGCAGACCCTAGGATCCATGCCGCGACGGTGATGCCATGCTCCGGCGGTGAAAGAAACCGAGCGCCTACCAGCCGGTTCCACGAAAGAGCTCGAACCACTCTGGATTGGCTTTTTCGATCAACTCGATCTTCCATTGACGTGGCCAGCGCTTCAGTGACTTCTCGCGCTGGATGGCATCGTGCCGCGCTTCTGGCTCGCGGTCATGTAGACGTAGCCGGTCATGGTTTCAGGGTAGCCCGCGTTATTGGGCGTGCAAGCGCCATTCTGATCCGTTGCATCCTAAAGCCAATGTCACGGCATGGATCCTAGGGTCTGCGCCGCGTCGCTTCGCTCCTTGCTCCGCCCTAGGATGACGAATTCTGGGCTGCCGTAGAAGACAATTCCACATCGATGCCTCAACTCGCAAAATCATTCCTCTACTAAATTTATAGAACTACCTAGCCTGATCCATCTTCCAACCGGCGAGGCCATTTTCCCGGCGCCGATCCGCATCGAAGGAGAGGATCAATGTTCAATCTAACGAGACGTGTTTTCGGCATCGGCCTGCTGGCGGCGACGGTTGCCGTGTCATCCGGCGCCACAGCGCAGGAGCTGAAGCAGCTCAGCATCGGCTATCAGAAGACCGGCCTGCCGGTGATCGCCAGACAGCAGCAGGTGATCGAAAAGGCCCTTGAAGACAAGGGCGTGACGGTCAAATGGGTCGAGTTCACCGCCGGGCCGCCGCTGGTCGAGGCGCTCAATGTCGGCGCCATCGATGTCGGCTGGACCGGCGACGCACCGCCGATCTTCGGCCAGTCGGCGGGGGCCAACATCGTCTATGCCGCCGCGCTGCCGTCGAATGGCGAGGGCGAGGCGATCTTCGTCAAGCCGGCGTCGCCGATCCAGTCGATCGCCGATCTCAAGGGCAAGCGCGTCGGCGTCGGCAAGGGCACCAGCGCGCATAATCTGCTCGTCGCGGCGCTGGAAAAGGCTGGCCTTGCCTTCGACCAGATCACGCCGGTCTATCTCAGCCCGGCGGATGCAGCCGCAGCCTTCGCCAGCGACCAGATCGATGCCTGGAGCGTTTGGGATCCGTTCTTCGCCATCGCCGAAACCCGCTACCAGCCGCGTGTGCTGGCCCGCTCCAGCGAGGTGCTCAAGGTTAACACCTACTTCCTCGCCAACAAGGATTTCGCCAAGGCGCATCCCGAAACCATCACAACGACGATATCGGCGCTTGGCGAGGCGGCGAAATGGGCCGACCAGAACCGAGACAAGGTGGCCGCGGCGCTGCATGAGGTCACCGGCGTGCCGCTCGACGCGCAGATCATCGCCGCCAACCGCACCAAGTTCGGCATCTTTCCGATCACCGACGAGATCATCGCCGGCCAGCAGGCCACCGCCGACCGCTTTTACAAGCTCGGGCTGATCCCGAAAGCGGTCCGCATCTCCGACGCGGTGTGGACGGCACCCGGCAACTAACTTGTCCCCTGACGGCGCCGGGTGAGTACGCCCGGCGCCATTTGCGTTTGCACCCATATCTACAGGAGATCCGCCCGTGACTGTGCCAGACATGACCGCGCCTGCCAGCACCGCACCGCTCGATTTCTTCTGGTTCATCCCGACGCATGGCGACGGTTCTTATCTCGGTTCCGAGGAGCAGCAGCGACCGCCCGAATTCGGCTACTTCAAGGAGATCGCGCAAGCGGTCGACCGGCTCGGCTTTCCCGGCGTGCTGCTGCCCACGGGTCAGAACTGCGAGGATTCCTGGATCACCGCGACAGGTCTCGCGACGCTGACCGAAAAGCTGAAGTTTCTCGTTGCGCTGCGGCCGGGTGTCACGCTGCCGACTTTCGCCGCGCGCCAGACCGCCGCCCTCGATCGCTTGAGCAATGGCCGCCTGCTGCTCAATGTCGTGGTCGGCGGCAACCCGACCGAGCTCGCCGGCGACGGCGTCTTCCTGCCGCATGACGAGCGCTATGCCCAGGCGCATGAGTTCCTGACCATCTGGCGCGGCCTGGTGTCCGGCGAGCGGGTCAATTTCGACGGCAAATATTACCGCGTCGAGAATGGCCGCCTCGACCTTCTGCCGCACCAGGAGCGGCCGCCGCTCTATTTCGGCGGGTCGTCGGACGCAGGCCAGGACCTCGCCGCCGACCTCGTCGACATGTATCTGACCTGGGGCGAACCGCCGGCGCAGGTTGCCGAGAAGCTGGCTGCGGCGCGCGCAAAAGCGGCACTGCGCGGCAGAAAACTGCGCTTCGGCATCAGGCTGCATTTCATCGTTCGCGAGACCGAGGACGAAGCCTGGCGCGCCGCCGACCGGCTGATCAGCCATGTCACCGACGCCCAGATCGAAAATGCGCAGGCGCGCTTCCTCAACCAGATGGATTCGGTCGGCCAGCGCCGTATGGCGCAATTGCATGGCGGACGCCGTGACAGACTTGTCGTCTCGCCCAATCTGTGGGCCGGTGTCGGGC
>NZ_RZRK01000635.1:0-3614 GCF_003997835.1 Mesorhizobium sp. M7A.F.Ca.CA.004.12.1.1 | reverse complement strand
CGTTCGTGGCGATTGCCGAGCCCGGCAGCTTCACCACCGCCGCCAATGCCGTGTTCCGCACGCCGTCAGCCGTTTCCATGCAGATCAAGAAGCTCGAGGACATTCTCGGCCGCTCCGTGTTCGCGCGCGACGCTCGCTCGGTGTCGCTGACGACGGATGGCGAGATGCTGCTCGGCTATGCCCGCCGACTGCTGTCCATCAATCGCGAGGTGGTGTCGAAGTTCATCATTCCCGAGATTGTCGGTGTGGTGCGGCTTGGCTCGCCGGACGATTACGGTGAGCGCGTGCTGCCGCATGTGCTGAAGCGTTTTGCGCAGTCGCATCCGTCGATCGCCGTCGACGTCACCATCGACCAGAGCAGCAATCTGCGCCGGCGCATGGACGACCGGGCGCTCGACATCACGCTGCTGACCAATTCCTACAAGACCAGCGCGCTCGGCGCCGAGGTGCTGCTGACCGAGCCGATCGTCTGGGCCGGTGCCAAGGGCGGCTGCGCGCATCTGCGCGAGCCGCTGCCGGTGTCGCTGTGGGAAGAGGGCTGCGCCTGGCGTGCCGGGGCGCTCGATGCGCTTGGCCGCGAGGGCCGCAATTACCGCATCGCCTATATGAGCGCGCACACGGCCGGCCAGCGCGCCGCGATCATGTCCGATCTCGCCGTGGCGCCATTGCCGAAGTCGTTCCTCGGCAATGACATGGTCGAACTCTGCCCGAAGGACGGCATGCCCGACATCGGGACCTACAATCTGGCGATGGTGGTGGCGCCGGATGCCAGTGCCCCGGTCAAGGCCGTTGCCGACCACATCCGCGCGACTTTCGAAGTCTTCCGGGAAACCGGCAAGTTCTGACCGGCTGGTAAGGACGATAGTATAAAGCTACTCCGCCGCTTCGGCGGGGCGCTGTTCAGGCCTTACTCTCGTATCGTGCACGATCCGGCTCTCCCCGAGAAAGGCGACGATGCGCTCGCGGGCGCGCCGGGCTTCCGGCATGTCAATCAGCGGCCAGACGTGGAACATGCCTTCCTCATAGACAAGATCGATTTCAACGCCGGCTGCGCGGGCTTTTTCGGCGAAGATCAGATTGTCGGGAGTCAAAAGATCGCGCGAGCCGGTCAAAAGCAGCGTTCTTGGCAGCACTGACAGATCTCCATAGACCGGGCTGATGTGCCAGTCGCTGGGATCGATGCCGGCACTGTACAGGCGAATCGCCTCCCTTCCGCCAGCTATGCCCAGCCAAGGGTCGGTGCGTTCCGCCTCGAACACTGCGGGGTTGGTGAGCGACACGTCGAGACCCGGCGAAATGAGCACATGCCGCGACGGCAGGGGCAGTCCTTCTTCGGCGACCATCATGGTCAGCACCACAGCCATATTGCCGCCGGCGGAATCGCCCATGAAGACGATGTCTTCGGCTTCCGTCTCGGCGAGCATCTGCCGGTAGACATCGCCAACCATTCCGAACATGGCATGGAAATCGTGTTCGGGAGCGATTGGATAGATCGGCACCGTGATCCCGTAGCCCAGCCGATCCGCCATCTCGGCGATCAGGTGCCAATGATAGGGTGTGATTTCAAAGACATAGGCACCGCCGTGCAAGTAGAGAATCCGCTTCTGCTCGCCGGTCCTGGGTGCGATTTCGTAGACGGGGAAGCCATCGACCGTATGCATCTCGATGTCGAGACGCTGATGCAACGAGGCGGGCGGGCGGTGGTTCTCGGTCTTGCGCGCGGCCGCGATCCAGCGCTGCAAATTTTCCGGACTGGCAAATGCCTGCTTGCGGCTGTGCCGCAGGACGAAAGACACGACATGGCTTTTCAAACTTGGCATGCGAATACACGAACTTCGGCAAAGCCGACTAAGAGAACCCCCACTATCTTCGAAGATCGTGCCGTGGCCGAAAATGTCAAGATTTGCGCCGTATCTACACGGTGGTGTGATCCGCGCCGCGGTGCTCAGCGACGTGGTAGAAGTGCGGCACGCAGCCGGTTGCTGGTGGTCGCCGGGGACATGCGAGATCCCCGACGCATGCCGAGCAATTTGCATTTGTCGGCGAAGGTCATCAGCGCGCGGCGCTCCAGATCGTGTTGATAAGTGCGGCCTTTTCGCTGGATCGCGGCGATACCGGCCAGCCGATATCCTTCTGGATTTCGGGCGGCAGGCTGTTCAACAGGCGTCGCGCCTTGCTGCGGTCGTGAGCATTCTTGATGGCCGTGCCATAGCGGCCGAGGTTTTCGAGCATTGACATCGTTGTCTCCTCTGGAGCGTTGCGGCGGCTGGAAAGATATCTCCAGCCTGCCATTCGATGCCGGTTGAATGCGCCTGCCATGTATCTGGCGAATTTCACGAAAACAGCTTTTTGGTTTCCGGATCAGGCGATCCGGAAACATTTGCATGCAAATGAGTTTGGAAAGGCCGTGACCTGGGCGCGGCCGCTTATTCCCGTCCACGCCTGGCGGCGTGGCCTTCGCGCGAACGCCGTCGCGGAGCGGCGTCGCCGGCAACGCCGTCCTCGCTGACCGTCTTGCGCGGCGGCAGTTTCACCGCTGCCGACAGCTTCGGGAACGGATCGACCTTGTTGGGCAGCGCCATGGCGTAGACGAAATGCTCCTGGAATTTCGGTTCCAGGGCCGTCTCGATCTTCTCGATCTTGCTGACCGTGTCCTCGATCTCGCGGCGGTAGCCGCGATTGAGCAGCGCCATGCGCGCGCCGGCACCGGCGGCGTTGCCGACGGCCGAGACCTTGTCGAGGTCGCAATCCGGGATCAGCCCGAGCACCATGGCGTATTTCGGATCGATGAAGGAGCCGAAGGCGCCGGCGAAATGGATGCGGTCGACATGCTCGGTGTTCTGCTTTTCCATCAACAGCTTGGTGCCGGCATAAAGCGCTGCCTTGGCAAGCTGAATGGCGCGCACATCGGTCTGGGTGATGGTGATCTTCGGCCCATCTTCCGTCAATGCGGCAGAGCCTTCCTTCAGCACGTAGGAGAAGGTGCGGCCGTTGGCGGTGACGCGCGGCGAACGGGCCGAAAGCCCGCCGTCGATGACGCCGTCCTCGGAAATGATGCCGGCGAGATACATCTCCGCCACCACTTCGATGATGCCGGAACCGCAGATGCCGGTGACGCCGGTTGCCTGGACGCTTTCCAGGAAGCCCGGCTCGTCGGACCACAGCTCAGAGCCGATGACGCGGTATTTTGGTTCCAGTGTATCGGGATCGATGCGCACACGCTCGATGGCGCCCGGTGCTGCGCGCTGGCCGCCGGAGATTTCGGCACCCTCGAAGGCAGGGCCTGTGGGCGAGGAGGCCGCAACCACACGCTGGCGATTGCCGAGTACGATCTCGGCATTGGTACCGACATCGACGATCAGCATCATCTCGTCCTGGCGATGCGGGCCTTCCGACAGCGTCACCGCCGCCGCGTCCGCTCCGACATGGCCGGCGATGCAAGGCAGCATGTAGAGCCTGGCGCCCTGGTTGAGCTTCAGGCCGATGTCGGATGCCTTGATGTGCACAGCGCCCGAAACGGCCAGCGCAAAGGGCGCGCCGCCAAGCTCGGTCGGATCGATGCCGAGGAACAGATGGTGCATGATCGGATTGCCGACGAAGACGCTGTCCAGGAT
>NZ_RZRK01000634.1:0-3623 GCF_003997835.1 Mesorhizobium sp. M7A.F.Ca.CA.004.12.1.1 | reverse complement strand
GATCTGCACATCGCCGACGCCGGGCAGGCGCTTCAGCGGATCGACCACCTGCAGATAGGCAAGGTTGCTCAGCGCCACCGGATCGACCGAACTGTCGGGCGAAGTCAGGTTGACGATGAGGACGAAGTTCGGGTTCTGCTTCTTGATCGTCACGCCGCCCTGGTTGACGATCGCCGGCAGCGACGAGGCGGCCTGCGAGACGCGGTTCTGCACGTCGACGGCGGCGGTGCTCAGCGAATAGCCGACATCGAAGGTGATGGTGATGGTCGAGGAGCCGTCATTGGAGCTCGTCGACGACATGTAGGTCATGCCTTGCACGCCGTTGATCTGCTGCTCCAGCGGCGTCGTCACCGTATCGGCCACCACTTGCGCGCTGGCGCCTGGATAGTGGGCGCTGACCACGACCTGCGGCGGCGTGATGTCGGGAAACTGCGAGACGGGCAGCAGGAAATAACAAATCGACCCGGCGAGCACCATGATGATGGCGATCGCCGAGGCGAAGATCGGACGGTGGATGAAAAAGTTTACCACGAGACGCAAGCCTCCCCGGCTGCTCTTGCCCGCCCGAAGGCGCTGGCGACGCTGGACAGTCTTTGACCGCGCTTGTCACCGAGGTCGTCCCGCGAATGCAGCAACGGCACCTCGTTGCGCTGCGCATCGGCAAGCGAGCGCAGCATCGTCTCGAAGGCGCGCGGGTCGACGCCATCGGCTCTCATGACCAGCCGGATCATCGGATCCCGGACGGCTTCATCTATGGTAAGATCGCGGCGCTGTGGCATTGGCCGGCTCCTTGTCTGTCGATTCGCAGCACGTGCTCGCGAACCGTTTTCATCTTTTCACCGGCCGAGGCCGCATGATTGGCAGTTTCTTGTCCCTCTCGTCGGCAGGGCCAGTTCACGGCCTTGTTATTGACGGTGGACGATATAGGTGTTACCAGTAAGTAACATTCTGGAAGTTACAGACCGGTAACACCCTAGTCAAGAGGTGGCCGAGGGTTTTTTGGAAACGAAAGGAGATCATGATGGCAGACGGCATCGTGGAGCGCTCTCGTCCCCGGGATCGGATCCTGGAGACGGCACGCGACATGTTCCACAAGCATGGCATCAAGGGTGTCGGCGTCGACGCCATCACCGAAGCTGCCGGCACGAACAAGATGACGCTCTATCGTCACTTCGAATCCAAGGACGAACTGATCGTCGAATGCCTGCGCGCCAATGCGGCCAAGGCGGGCGCTATGTGGGATGCGTTCGAGGCCGAATTTCCTGGTGACAAGCTTGCCCAGCTGCATGCCTGGGTTCGCAAGGCGGCTGCCATGCTCAATGCGGATGGGCGCGGCTGCGACATGGCCAACGCCGCCGCTGAGCTGACCGAGCCGGACCATCCGGCCAGGCTGGTGATCAAGGAGCTCAAGGAAGCCCAGCGCGAGCGCCTTGTGACGCTATGTCGGGATGCGGGCATCGGCCAGGCTGAACTGCTCGCCGATACGCTGTCGCTTCTGCTCGAGGGCGCGCGGGTTAGCGTGCAGACCGTGGGGTCGGAAGGTCCGAGCACGCAGTTCGTGCGCATGGCTGAAGGATTGATCGTTTCTTTCAGGGGCGCCGCCGCCGGTTGAGGTGACCTGTCGCCTGTCCATGTGCGCCATTCATCGCGTGATGACTGGGCGCGCTTTGGTGTCGCTGTGCCGTCATCCCTGTCGGCCAAACGAAAAAAGCCCGCTGCCGGGAGGAGGTGGCAGCGGGCTCGATTTTCGAATGTGGCGCGGGAGGAGGTGCACCCCATTCAGCGTCGGCATCGCATCTGGGAGGAGTAGATGGCCGACAACCAGAACCTACGAGTTGCCCAACGATTCGGCAACAAAGAAACTTGCATAGCTGCTGTGCAGATTTGCCGTGCCAATTATCGTACAAATCCGGAAACCCGGTTTAGCCAAGCCATTTCGCATTACTGCCCCGGGACGTTTTCCCTGAAGATCAAGCGCGGTTCGATGAACTTGCGCGTCAGATAGGGTGCCGAGGAGGCGATCGAGCCGAGCAGGCGGATGACCGACTGCTCCGCGATCAGCCGTGCATTCTGGTCGATGACGATATCGAGCAGGTCGTCGACGAGATGACCGCGCGTGTCCTTGGTCAGATCGTGGCAGATGAACACCGGCTTGCGGTTCGGCCTGGCCTCGCGGATCGCCTTTGCAACGCCCGAATGTCCAGCTCCGACGCAATAGATGCCAAGCAGTTCCGGCTCGTCGTGCAGCGCCTTCATGGTCTCGGTGTAGCTGGCATCGGGCTCGTCGTTGACCTCAACGGCGCTGCTGACGGTCAGATTGGGAAACTCCTCACTGAGCACCGAGCGGAAACCCATCTCGCGTTCCTCGTGGCCACGATAGGAACGTGAGCCGACGACCATCGCCAGATGGCCGGTGCGGCCGCCAAGGAAGCGTCCCATCAGCAGCGCCGCCGTTCGTCCCGCCACCCGGTTGTCGATGCCGACATAG
This sequence comes from Mesorhizobium sp. M7A.F.Ca.CA.004.12.1.1, assembly GCF_003997835.1. Taxonomy (NCBI): domain Bacteria; kingdom Pseudomonadati; phylum Pseudomonadota; class Alphaproteobacteria; order Hyphomicrobiales; family Phyllobacteriaceae; genus Mesorhizobium; species Mesorhizobium sp. M7A.F.Ca.CA.004.12.1.1. Next base: position 1,135 of record NZ_RZRK01000634.1, on the reverse strand, counting down.
GCCGCGCGCGGTGCCGCCGGAACATCGGACACCAGCGTCACCAGACGCATCCCGGCATCGACGATGTCGCGCAGGATGTTGCGCGTACGCGGATGATCGACGGCGATCACGCCGACGCCATTGGCCCTGAGCGACAGGTTTTCGACAGCGCTCTGCAGCGCGTTCGGCGAGATACCGGCGAGGTTGTGGATCCGGCACGAGGCGACAAGCGGCAGGCGCGCGGCGTAGTCCTCGATATGCCCGGCGAGATCGCGCATGAAGGCATTGCTGCCGATCGGCAGCAGGAATTCAAGGTGGGCGGGCCGCGAGGGCAGCGTTACCTGATCGGCGACCGGCAGATAGCCGAGCTGCTTGGCCGCCTCCATGACGCGCTGGCGGTTGGCCGCACTCGCACCCGGCCGGTTGTTGAGCACCCGGTCGACCGTTGCGGTCGATAGCCCGCAGCTACGAGCGATATCGGAGACAGTGGCTTTCATGCCGTAACCCACAGCCCGCAGTTGCGTGCGGTATCCGAAACTGTGGCTTTCATGCTGCAATCCTGTTCGCCATGCGATGGCGCGTCAGACAAGCGATGCGATCTGAGGTGACGGGTGATTGCCGCCCATCACCATTCTCAGTGCGATGGCTTGCCATCGGCGATGGCATCGCGGATCTCCTTGTCCGACATGCCGGTGATGATCCGTTCGACCTCCGCCACGCTGGTCTTCTTGGGGTCTATGTCGTCAGCAACCACCTTGCCGCGGCGCATGACGACGATGCGGTCGACCACCTGGAAGACATGGTGGATGTTGTGGGCGATGAAAATGCAGGAATGGCCGGAATCGCGGGCGCTGCGCACGAAGCTCAGCACACCCTGTGTTTCGGCGACGCCGAGATTGTTGGTCGGCTCGTCGAGAATGATCAGGTCGCTGTCGAAATGCATGGCGCGCGCGATCGCCACCGCCTGGCGCTCGCCGCCGGAGAGCGAGCCGATCGGCGTCGTCGGCGGGATGTTCTTCGAGATGCCGACCTGCTTGAGCAAGTCGCGAGCAACCGTGTTCATCGCATCCTGGTCCATCCGGTTGAGGAAGCGCGGCGGCTTGATCGGCTCGCGCCCGAGGAACAGATTGCGGGCGATCGACAGTTGCGTCACCAG
>NZ_RZRK01000633.1:0-3632 GCF_003997835.1 Mesorhizobium sp. M7A.F.Ca.CA.004.12.1.1 | reverse complement strand
GCTCAAGATTCGCCTCGACGGGGGCGGTACGGTCGACGCGGTGGTCTACATTGTCGACCGCCAGCACGAGCAATATGCCGGAGCGCTCGACGCGGCGGATGCAGCGGCCGTGGTGCGCGGCGCGGTCGGCCAGTCCGGCAACAACGAGGACTATGTGCTGAGCACGCTTGAGCATCTCGAGGCACTGGGCATAAGCGACCACTGGCTGGAGGATGTCGCCAGCCAGGTCGCGCCTTTGTGAAGCTGGCTCTGCGGAAAAAGGCGGCCAGGCCTTTGACCTCGTTCAGGCAAGACCTAGGTTAGGCTCCGACCCTCAGCCCGCGGGCGCCATTTGCCCGCCCCAATCATCCCGGAGATCCGCCTTGCAGAAACGTCGTCTCGGTCGCACCGACCTTACCATCGCGCCGCTGGTTCTGGGCGGCAATGTCTTCGGCTGGACCGCCGACGAGAAAACCTCGTTCGACCTGCTCGACCGCTTCGTCGGCGCCGGCCTCAACGCCATCGATACGGCGGATGCCTATTCGCGCTGGGTTCCCGGCCACAAAGGCGGTGAATCGGAAACCATCATCGGCAAATGGATGAAAGACCGTGGCAATCGCGACAAGGTCGTGGTGATCACGAAGGTCGGTTCGGATATGGGGCAGGGGCACAAGGACCTGTCCGCCGCATACATCGAAAAGGCCGTCGACGCATCGCTGAAGCGGCTGCAGACCGAAGTCATCGATCTCTATCTGTCGCACTGGCCGGACCCCGCAACGCCCTATGAAGAAACGCTTGGCGCCTACGAGAAGCTGCTCGCCAAGGGCAAAATCCGCTATGCCGGCTGTTCGAATCTCGACGCCGGCCAGTTGCGTGCCGCACTCGATGTGGCGAGCTTGCGCAGTCTGTCGCGCTACGAGGTGCTGCAGCCGGAATACAATCTCTACGATCGCTCGTCCTTCGATGGGCCGTTGCGCGATCTGTGCGTGGCCGAGGACATCGGCGTCATCACCTATTTCAGCCTGGCCAAGGGTTTTCTCAGCGGCAAATACCGCAGCGATGCCGATCTCGGTCAAAGCCCGCGCGGCGGTGGCGTGAAAGACTATCTCAATGCGCGCGGCATGCGCATCCTTGCGGCACTCGACGCGGTTTCATCAAGGCATTCGGCCAAGCAGGCGGAAGTCGCGCTTGCCTGGGTGATTGCGCGGCCGGGTGTCACCGCGCCGATCGCCAGCGCCACCAAGCCTGAACAGATGGACAGCCTGATCAGGGCGGCGTCGCTGAAACTGACCGCCGCCGACATGGCCGAACTCGACAAAGCGAGCGGCTGAAGCTTCAGGCGCGACGCCTCGCACGAACGTCCAAGACGCCACTCTGGTCCTGCCATACCGTCTCTTCGCGCAAGGCAGGACAGAGGAGAGATGACTGAGCCGCTTCTTTCGCAGCCGGACTTTTGGGGGCAACTTCTCGCGCTCGTGCTTGCCGCCCTGGTGATCATGGGCAGCCCGGGTCCGGCAACGATAAGCGTTACCGCCGTTGGGGCCGCCTTCGGTTTGCGCCACTCGCTGGGCTATGCCTGGGGAATCATCCTGGGCACGATCGCCGTGCTTCTGGTTGTCGCGACCGGGGTCATGGCGGTGCTTACCTCGATGCCGAAGCTGGCGCCGTTGCTGGCTTTCGCCTCGGCGGCCTACATCCTCTATCTCGCCTTCAAGATCGCCACGGCGCCGCCCATGGCAGCACGCGGCGCGGAGGCTTCGTGTCCAACATGGCTGGCTGGATTCCTTCTCGCGGTCGCCAATCCGAAGGCCTATGTGGCAATCGCCGCCGTGTTCGCCGGTGCTTCGCCCAAACAGGGTAACACTGAGCTTGGTCCATGGCTGAAGCTGATGGCTCTCGCGCTGATGATCGTCGCCATCCATGCTCTGTGGCTTGTCTTGGGAGTGGCATTCGCGCGCTTCCTGCGCCGGCCGGCGGCCTCGCGGATCGTCAACCTGGTCTTTGCCGCGACGCTGGTGTTGACCACCGCGCTGGCCGTTTTCGGCTGAGAACTGCCGGCAGGAGACTTCCGGTTCAGGCTTTGGTTCTTGCGGCGTTGTCCAGCTCTTGCAGTCTTTTCACCGCTGTCGGCGGCAAGGCAGGCGGGTTTGGGCCGCGCGCGGCATCAATCAGGAACTGGTCGCAGGCAGCCTCGGTCTCGCCGATCAGCCGGGCCATGAATTCGTCCTTGCTCAGTCCCGGTGGGATCGGCGGCAGGAAGCGCGCCTTCACGGTGCCGGGGTAGCGCAGAAATTTTCGACGCGGCCAATAGAGACCGGCGACATGGGCAACCGGCACCACCGGAATGCCAAGTTGCGCATAGATTTCGACGATGCCGTATTTGTAGGCCGGCTCGTCGCCCGGCGCGCGTCTTGTCCCTTCGGGGTAGATGATGAGCTGGCGAGGATTGCGCGCCATCTCCGCCTTGGTCGCGGCGACCACGGCCTTCAGCGCTTTCGAACGGCTGCCGCGATGAACCGGAATCATGCGCATCTTCATGATGTACCAGCCGAAGAACGGGATCCAGGTGAGCTCGCGCTTCAGGATGTAGAGCGGGTCGTGAAGATAGGGAAAGAAGGCGATCGCATCCCAGAACGACTGGTGTTTGGGGGCCAGGATGAAGGAGCCTTCGGGCAGGTTTTCCCGGCCGGTGATCTCGCTCTTCGTTCCGGCGATCTTGTCGTAAAGCCACATCGAGGTGCGCGACCAAAATTTCGGCACGAACCAGGCGCGGTGCCGGGGCGACAGGAAATAGTATGGGGTCCAGAGGATCATCTGGACGATCAGGTTGACGTAAAAGACGAAATTGAACGTCAGCGATCTGATGTAGAGCATTTGGGGGGAGCCCGGTGAGGAGGTGAGCGTTGGTTACACCAAGCGCGGGAAAAAAGGAAATGGCCGCAGGGCGCTTTGGCTGGCAACGAAGAACGGTCGCCAATGGGGGTTGGCCTGGTTCCGCTACATCAGCCGCGCCAGCCGCTCCTTCAGGCGCGGGGCGGCAAAATCGAGGAATGCGCGCAGCTTGACCGGCAGCAGGCCGTGGCCCGCATGCACCAGGCTTACCGGCCATGGCTTTGGCTCAAACTCCTGCAGCAGGATGCGCAGCGTGCCGGACCGCAGCGCGGCTTCGATCTGGTAGGAAAGCACGCGTGTCAGCCCGACGCCGGCAATCGCCGCATCGATGGCCGCTTCGGCGGTGTTGACCTGAAGCCGCGAGCGGACCCGAACCGGGATTTCGGCCTTGCCCTTGGTGAAGCTCCAACTGGCGGCGGAGGCAAGTCCCTCGAAGGTGATGCAATCGTGTGTTTCCAGATCCTCCGGGGTGGTCGGCGTGCCGTGTTCGGCAAGATAGGCCGGGCTGGCGCAGACGACGCGGCGGATCGCGCCGACGCCGATGGCGACCAGGCTCGAATCGGGCAACTGGCCGATGCGGATGGCGAGATCGAAATGGTCCTCGACCAGCTGGGTTATGCGGTCGGCCAATGTCAGGCGGATGTCCACGTCTGGATAGGCGGCGAGAAAGCCGGTGACGACCGGCAGCACGTGCAGGCGGCCAAAGACGACCGGCGCGGTGATGGCCAATTCGCCGGTCGTCTTTGGCCGCCTGCACGTGC
>NZ_RZRK01000632.1:0-3638 GCF_003997835.1 Mesorhizobium sp. M7A.F.Ca.CA.004.12.1.1 | reverse complement strand
GAGGCGGGGGTGGAAAGGAAGAGGAAGGCAAGGGCAGCCAGTAAGAATGCAAGACAAAACTGGCGAAGGCCGCGTTCTGGCGCGCCCCCCTCTGGCCTGCCGGCCATCTCCCCCTCAAGGGGGGAGATCGGCAGCTTCACGGGCGGCGCTCTGCCCGCAACGTGGGTGATTATCGAAAGCTGAGCCGCCAGCCAATCTCCCCCCTTGAGGGGGAGATGTCCGGCAGGACAGAGGGGGGTGTTTGGCACCAGCCTTGGTGGACGCGCAAAAATCATGACCCGCATCCTCTGCCGCAACTTTGTCAAAACGCCGTCCGCGAGCGCAGCGCCGCGGCCAGCGTGCCCTCGTCGAGATAGTCGAGTTCGCCGCCGACCGGCACGCCATGCGCGAGCCGTGTCACCTTGATGTCGAAGCCGGACAGCTGATCGGTGAGGTAATGCGCGGTCGTCTGGCCCTCCACCGTCGCATTGACGGCGAGGATGATCTCCTTGACCTCGCCACCGGCGACGCGGTCGACCAGCGACCGCATGTTGAGCTGGTCGGGGCCGATGCCGTCGAGCGGCGACAATGTGCCGCCGAGAACGTGGTAGCGCACATTCATCGCCGCCGCGCGCTCCAGCGCCCACAGGTCGGAGACGTCCTCGACGACGATGATGGTGCCGGCATCGCGGCGCGGGTCGGTGCAGATCATGCAAGGGTCCGATGTGTCGACATTGCCGCAGGTCGAGCAGATGCGCACCTTGTCGGCCGCTTCGGCCATGGCGGCGGCCAGCGGCGACAAAAGCTGCTCCTTCTTCTTGATCAGATGAAGGGCCGCACGCCTGGCCGACCGGGGACCCAGCCCCGGCACCTTGGCCAGGAGCTGGATCAGACGTTCGATCTCGGGACCGGCGATTCGCTTCGACATCGCTCTGATCTAGAGCAATTCCAGGAAAAGTGCGAAGCGGTTTTCCCGGGAAAAGCGCGAAGCGCTTTCCCTTGGGAATTGCGTCAAAACGAAAAGCTGGAGCGGTTCACCGTTTCCGCGAAACGGTGAACCGCTCCAGGATTTTTCAGAGCGCTTTGGAACATCCCGCATCCGCATGAACCACCATATTAGCCGGGCGGACCATTGGACAGACCATAGAGCGCAGATCAGTTGGCTTCGAGCGGCCGGCCCTGGCTGACGATCATCGCGCCGACAGCGTCGGTGTTCTCAGGCGTCGACTGGAATCCCATAGACGCCTCTTGCGGCGCGTCCTCGACCGAGGAGATGACCCTTGTCCTTGTGTTCAAGGTTCCGCCAAAACGGGCGGCATCCGGTTCCTCCATCGGCTCCTGCATCGCCACCACCGTCGGCTCCGCCGAGACACGCGCGGATTTCGCGGTCGGCGCGGCGGCCGCGGTCATATAGGTCTGCTGGGCAGGGACGGACCGGACGGTCGCCGGCTTGGCCGGACGCACCGGCTCGGCGGACGCGACCATCGTCACCGGCTCCGCTGGCTTCTGCGGCGCCGCCGAGGCAATGGCGACCTGCGGCTCGTCCGGCAGCGGCTGCCAGTTGCGGCCGCGCTTCTCATAGAAGGCATTGCCGCCGGCAACCATGGTGTAGTGCATGTTCTTGTAGGGGAAGCGTAAGCCGGCGGTGTGGAAGAACATGGTGTTCTTGAGCTTGGCCTTGCGCTCACCCTTGAGCACCGCCTCGGCAGCCTCTTCGACATCGGGCATTGCGCGTGAATTCATCGGCCTTGTCATGACGCCGGGGGCGAACTGCCCACGCTCGCCCACCACCTGGCAGATGGTGCTGCCGTGCTTGCCGGAGCGCAGCCGGTTCATCACCACCGTGCCGACCGCGATCATGCCGTCGCGGCTCGAGCGGTTGGACTCGAAGAACATCGCCCGTTCCAGGCATTCCTTGTCCTTCGGCGTATGGCTGTAGGCCCGTGAGCTCAGGAAACCCGGCGTGATGGCGTCGGTCAGGCTGGCGACGGACATGCCGTGTGACGTGGTCTGGCTGCAGGCAGCCAAAAACAGGGGTGAAATGACGGCGCCGAGCAACAGCGGCGTCTTCCATCGCGTGGCAATCAACAGGTAACCCTCTCACTTCCATGCCCGCCCCCAGGCTGCGGCAAGAATGAGACACTTTCGGGCAAAATGATGGCCAAAACGTTATTGATGAGGCTCTGTTGCCAAATTGGTACAGTTGCATGACCTAAAAGTGAATTAGTGCCCCACTGTAATGGCCGCCGGCTGGCCGGGCTCAAGCTCCTCGACCTTCTCCGAAAACAGGCCGCGCCGGAGGAACAGCGTCCGCGCCTCCCTGGCCGTCGGCGCGATCTTTCCCGGCCAGTCGCTGTCTATGAACTCAGCCTTGGTGAAGTCCGGATTTGTCTCGCTCGCTGCCTCCAGGAACTCGGCGATCTCCAGCACGATCGCGCGCTCGTCCTTTGAAAGCGCCGATGTGCCGGCTTCGATCGACGGGCGATGGACGAAATCCTCGAACAGGTAGAAATAACCCTTGATGCCGACGAGATCGACGCCGTCGTCACAATCGGCCAGGATTTCCAGGATCTCGTAGATCCTGTTGCGGATACGCTGCTCGATCAGTCTTTCGGAGGGCTCTTCGGTCATGGCGATCATGGGCGCGCGCGCCGAATGCTAGAAGGGCAGTTTCATTCCCGGCGGGATCGGCAGACCTGCGGTCAGCGCCTTGGTCTTTTCCTGCATGATCTGCTCGACCTTGGTCTTGGCGTCGTTGTGAGCGGCCAGCACCAGGTCTTCCAGGATCTCGACATCGTCTTCCTTGAACAGAGACGGATCGATCTTCAGCGACTTCATCTCGAATTTTCCGGTCAGCGTCACATTGACCAGGCCGCCGCCGGCCTGGCCGGACGCTTCCAGCGTGGCGATCTCGTCCTGCATGGCCTGGAACTTGGCCTGCATTTCCTTCGCCTTGCCCATCAGGCCGAGAAGATCTTTCATGGTCGGGTCCTTTGCGGATTCGTGGCTGGATCAGGTTTCATCGTCGTCAGCCGGCGGCTCTACCGGCACTTCAGCCTCTGTCGTTTCGGCTTCCGGCGCGTCTGGAATGCGCACGTCGATGATCTTGGCACCGGGAAAGCGCGCCAGGATGGCGGCCACGGTGGGATCGCTCTTGGCATCGAGAAATGCCGTCTCGCGTTTGGCCGATTCCATTTCGGCGAGCGTCTGGCCGCCCTCTTCCTTTGACAGCGAGACCAGCCAGCTGCGGCCGGTCCAGGCGCGAAGCTTCGTCGTCAGGTCGTTGAGCAGCATCTTGGGCGCATCGCTGGTCAGGCCGACGTCGATGCGGCCGGGCTCGATACGCACGAACCGGATGCAGCTCTTGACCAGCACCTTGAAGGCGATGTCGCGCTGCGCGTCGGCGAGCGCAATGATGTCGGCCAGCGACTTCAGCGGCGCCGATTCCATGGCCGGCTCCGGCGGAGCGACGTAGGCAACGGCAGCAGGCGAGGCTTCGACCAGCCGCATGCTCTGTGCCCCGCCCGATCCGGATGGCATGCGCGTCTGCGCCACCGCGCTGGCACCACCGCCATTGCCGGAACTTGCCGACGTCCCATTCGGGCGCGGCGCCGATTTCGCCAGAACGCCGTCGGTCAGGGTGCTGTCACGGACATGGC
>NZ_RZRK01000631.1:0-3638 GCF_003997835.1 Mesorhizobium sp. M7A.F.Ca.CA.004.12.1.1 | reverse complement strand
GCACCTGCCGGTCGATTTCGAGAAAGCCTGTTACCTTGCCCATAGTCCAGTTCCTGCTGTCCAGATGGTGCGGTTTTCGCCGCACCCGTTAACCCCTTGAGGCAGCCATGGCAACCTTGCGCCGGAGGTCAAACTGTCGATGAAGATGGGCCGGGAAGCCTGGGCTCCCCGGCAATTGCAAAGCCTATTCCGCCGCGACGCCCATGCGCATGCGTTCCATCTCGATCAGGGCGCGGCGGTATTCGACCGGCATGATCTTGCGGAACTTCGGCCGGAAAATCGTCCAGTCGTCGAGAATCTCGCGGCCGCGCACCGACCCGGTGTAATGCACATGGTTGGAAATCAGCTGGTAAAGCCGCTCCTCGTCATGGCTGGTCATGTCGCCGGAGACGTCGACGCGACCCTTGTGATCGAGGTCGCCGCCATGGTGCAGCAGCCTTTCCATCAGATCGTCTTCTTCCGGAACCGGCTCCAGCTCGACCATCGCCATGTTGCAGCGCTCGGCGAAATCGCCCGCCTCGTCGAGCACATAGGCGACGCCGCCCGACATGCCGGCGGCGAAATTGCGGCCGGTCTTGCCGATGACGACGACGATGCCGCCCGTCATGTACTCGCAGCCATGGTCGCCGACGCCTTCGACGACGGCGGCGACGCCCGAATTGCGCACGGCGAAACGCTCGCCGGCGACGCCGGCAAAGTAGGCCTCGCCCTCGGTGGCGCCATAGAGCACCGTATTGCCGACGATGATGGACTCGGCGGCGACGATCTTGGCCTCTTCCGGCGGCCGGATGACGATGCGGCCGCCCGACAGGCCCTTGCCGACATAGTCATTGCCGGCGCCGACAAGCTCGAACGAGATGCCGCGCGCCAGGAAGGCGCCGAAGGACTGGCCGGCAGTGCCGGTCAGCTTCACCTGGATGGTGTCCTCGCGCAGGCCCTTGTGCTTGAAGCGCTTGGCCACTTCACCCGACAGCATGGCGCCCGTCGAGCGGTCGACATTGCGGATATCGACCTCGATCTTGACCGGCAGCTTGCTTTCGAGCGCAGGCTTTGCCAGCTCGATCAGCTTGCGGTCGAGCACGTCGTCGATCGGGTGCTTCTGGCGCTCGGTCCAGTGCACCGCCTCATGCGGCGCATCCGGCTTGAAGAACATCTTCGAGAAATCGAGCCCGCGCGCCTTCCAGTGCACGATCAGGTCGCGCTTCTCCAGAAGATCACTGTCGCCGATGATCTGGTCGATATGGGTGTAACCCATCTCGGCGAGCAGCTCCCTCACCTCTTCCGCCACGTAGAAGAAGAAGTTGATGACATGCTCGGGCGTGCCCTTGAAGCGCTTGCGCAGCACCGGATCCTGCGTCGCGACGCCGACCGGGCAGGTGTTGAGATGGCACTTGCGCATCATGATGCAGCCGGCCGCGATCAGCGGCGCGGTCGAGAAGCCGAACTCGTCGGCGCCAAGCAGCGCACCGATGATAACGTCGCGCCCCGTGCGCAAGCCGCCGTCGACCTGCAGCGCGACGCGCGACCGCAAGCCGTTCAGCACCAGCGTCTGGTGCGTCTCGGCAAGGCCCATTTCCCATGGGCTGCCGGCATGCTTGAGCGAGGTCAGCGGCGAGGCGCCAGTGCCGCCATCATAGCCCGAAATGGTGATGTGGTCGGCGCGTGCCTTGGCGACGCCCGCCGCAACCGTGCCGACGCCGACTTCCGACACCAGCTTGACCGACACGTCGGCCGCCGGATTGACGTTCTTCAGGTCGTAGATCAGCTGTGCCAGATCCTCGATCGAATAGATGTCGTGATGCGGCGGCGGCGAGATCAGGCCGACGCCCGGCGTCGAATGCCGGACCTTGGCGATGGTCGCGTCGACCTTGTGGCCGGGCAGCTGGCCGCCCTCGCCGGGCTTGGCACCCTGCGCCACCTTGATCTGCATCATGTCGGAATTGACGAGGTATTCGGCCGTGACGCCGAAACGGCCCGAGGCGATCTGCTTGATCGCCGAGCGTTCGGGGTTCTTGCCGCCGCCAGGCAGCGGCAGATAGCGGTCGGCCTCTTCGCCGCCCTCGCCGGTGTTCGACTTGCCGCCGATCTGGTTCATCGCGCGCGCCAGCGTGGTATGCGCTTCGCGCGAGATCGACCCGAACGACATCGCCCCGGTCGAGAACCGCTTGACGATGTCGGCCGCTGACATGACGTCGTCGAGCGCCACCTTCTTGCGGCCGGTCTCTCCGGCCAGCTTGATCTTGAACAGGCCACGAATGGTCTGGGCGCGGGCCGTCTCGCTGTCGATCTGGGCGGAATAGTCCTTGAACGTTTCCCACGACCCCTGGCGCACGGCGTGCTGCAAGGTGGCGACCGCGTCGGGCGACCAGATATGCGCCTCGCCCCGCATGCGGAACATGTATTCGCCGCCGACCTCGAGGCTGTTGCGCAGCACGGGGTCGTTGCCGAAACCGTCATTGTGGCGGCTGAGCGTCTCTGCCGCAATCTCGTCCAGCCCGACGCCTTCGATCAGCGTCGCGGTGCCGGTGAAGTATTGCTGCACGAAATCGGTCTTCAGGCCGATGGCGTCGAAAATCTGCGCGCCACAATAAGACTGGTAGGTCGAGATGCCCATCTTGGACATCACCTTGAGGATGCCCTTGCCGATCGACTTGATGTAGCGCGAAACGACCTCGTAGGCGTCCACTTCCTTCGGCAGTTCGCCACGCTTGTGCATGTCGAGCAGCGTGTCGAAGGCAAGGTACGGATTGATCGCCTCGGCGCCATAGCCGGCAAGGCAGCAGAAATGATGCACTTCGCGCGGCTCGCCGGATTCGACGACGAGGCCGACCGAGGTGCGCAGCCCCTTGCGGATCAGGTGATGATGGACCGCGGCCGTAGCCAGCAGCGCCGGGATGGCGATGCGGTCCGGCCCGACCTGGCGGTCGGACAGGATGATGATGTTGTAGCCGCCGGCGACCGCCGCCTCCGCCCGCTCGCACAACCGGTCGATGGCGCCCTGCATGCCCGCGGCCCCTTCGGCCGAGCCATAGGTGATGTCGATCGTCTTGGTGTCGAAACGGTCCTCGGTGTGGCCGATGGAACGGATCTTTTCGAGATCGCCATTGGTCAGGATCGGCTGGCGCACCTCGAGCCGCTTGCGGCGCGAATTTCCGACCAGGTCGAAGATGTTGGGCCGCGGCCCGATGAAGGACACCAGGCTCATCACCAGCTCCTCGCGGATCGGATCGATCGGCGGGTTGGTGACCTGGGCGAAGTTCTGCTTGAAGTAGGTGTAGAGCAGCTTCGACTTGTCCGACATCGCCGAGATCGGCGTGTCGGTGCCCATCGAGCCCGCCGCTTCCTGGCCTGTCGTCGCCATCGGCGACATCAACAGCTTGGTGTCTTCCTGGCTATAGCCGAATGCCTGCTGGCGATCGAGCAGGCTGACATCCTTGCGCAGCGCGCGCGGCTCGACCGGCTTCAAATCTTCGAGAATGAGCTGCGTGTTGGCGAGCCAGGTCTTGTAGGGATGCTTGGTCGCGATCTCCGACTTGAGCTCCTCGTCGGAGACGATACGCCCCTTCTCCAGGTCGATAAGAAGCATCGGGCCGGGCTGCAGCCGCCACTTCTTGACGATCTTCTCCTCGGGCACCGGC
>NZ_RZRK01000630.1:0-3639 GCF_003997835.1 Mesorhizobium sp. M7A.F.Ca.CA.004.12.1.1 | reverse complement strand
GTGTAGCAGCGGCCATGAATGCAGTTGCGTTGGGATTGAGCACGAAGCCTCAACCGATTGCCTGATGTACGCTATCCTATTGAAAAAACTACCCTATTTCCAAGCCATCAGGAGTCTATTGACACCTTTGTTCTTATTTTGTTCACTGTGGGAGTTTGATAATGGAGGCGAACCATGGAACTTCGCTTGAACATTGAAGGTGCAACGCCCGAGGAACTGGCACGCGGGGTCACGGCAGCCGAAGCAGTCTTCGCGCGCGCCGGGATTACGGCTTTGCAAGGCGCGGAAGGTTTGTTCGCGTTGGAAGGCTGGGATATCAAAGGCTTTCCGGAAGACGACCAGCCAACCGAGGACGAGGACCAGGCTGCTTCGGTCTGGATGGAAGCCGACGAGGCTGCGACGACTGCATGTTGTGCGGGCTGGCCGGAGGATAAAGTTCCGGGCCATCAGATCATGGAGTTGATCGACGTGCCCCGAACGAGATTGCAGGCCGAGGCGCTCCCGGACACGTGGCCGGCGCGCAAACAGCTCTATCCCGATGTTGTCACCCGGTTGGAGACCACGACCGGGCCGGACCGCCAGATCGATTTCGATATTGCCTTCGTTCTTGGTTGGGTGCCCGAGCGGCCGACGCTGGATCAGGTCGAGCCGCTTTCGGAAAATGGCGACCGTATCCCCTTCTTCACCAGCAACCTCGCCCAGGTGGAAGAAATGGCTCGCAAGGCGCTCAAGGACTGGACGATCGAGATTGACCAGGACCCCTACGATGCCCACGTTTTCGATCCTGCAGCCAGCGAAGACGGTGAAGAATTGCGGATGGCGGCATGGCGCGATTTCGACGGCTCCCTGCTTATGGAGAAGCCACCTGCAAATCCTGCAATCGCACTGACCCTGGCGGATGCGCGGCCAGTCGATGCATTTCGATTAGCGGTGAACGGGTTACACGGCCATCGTCGATCGATCGTGCTTGGCCACTCCAGGTCGCACGCTGGATAGCTAAAAACCTGACCAGCCCACACCGCACCCGAGGAGAGAACCATGTCAGAAAAACCACCCTATATGCCGACCGGCATTGGAACAGGCATGATGAGCGACGACGAGACCAAGGTCGGCGTTCTGATATTCGAAACGGCGCAAGGGAACTTCGACTTCGCAGTCAATCTGCAGGCGGTCGATATCCTCACCAAGGCCATCAACAAGATCGAGATGCATCTTCGCTCCGGCAAGACGCGCTGAGTGTCCGACGATGTGCCAGATCAGAAAAGCCGAAGCCAGGACCTTCGGGAGATCACGCAGGGACCAGGCATCGTGCGGAGGGGCGGCTGGGCGTCGCAAATCCGTTGTCAGTCGCCGACTGGCTCGGCTGGAGGAAACGCTCGGAAGCCAGTGCTCTCGCGCACGACTCGCGGCGCCGGGTTGACGGACTGCCGCTGCGATCGATCACGACTTGCTCACGCTGCATGCCGGCGGTAGGTGGGCCCGGCCATGTAGCGCTCTCCCGTTAGCATCGTTCCCCGGATTTGGGGGGGCCGGCTAAGTCTTGGTCGACCAATTTCGACAGGACAGCCGTCGATCTGGATTGCCCGTTTGCCGTCCAACGCGACCGAAGTTCTTCGCCCGCTGGTTCGCACCGGATCATTCTCCGTCTTCTCTGCGACGATCGCGACGCGTGGCGTGCGTCACTGGCGGCCATTTTAGCATCAGCTTGACAAGTTAATTGCCCCAAAGCAGTTTCGGTGGGTGAAAAGGGAGGAACAGCTATGAAAAAAGCCTATGAAAAGCCAGTCCTGACCAAGCGGGGAATTCTTTCCTCAATCACGGCGCAAGTCATCGAGTCGGGTCTTTCTGCGACCTGAGCAGGTCTTTGACCACTGGAAGCCCGGTGGCTCCGGCTGGCGGGCTTTTTGGTCTTCAGGGCGTGGATTAGGTCCTGACCGACAAAGGGTGCTACATGGGCGATGAAGAATGCCCGCCCAGCGTACGTCTACGCACCACCGCTGATCGGCCTTCCGTTCCTGGCTGTGCTACTGGCTCTGGATGGGACGACCATCGCAACGCCCTTTGACACCGCAGATGAAGCGGCCGCCCACAACAAGGTGATGGCGGTTACAGGTGCGATACGGCAAAGCGGACTTGATAACCACAAATAGGAGAACCCGTCCATGAGACTGCTACGCATCACACCGGTTGTCATTCTTGCCTGTGCCTTGGCCCTTGCGGCCTGCGCCAACACCGTCCGAGGCGTCGGCAGGGACGTCAAATCGACGGCCAACGCAGTCGACGACACGGTCAATAAACCCTGATGCAGAGGACCGTCACGGTCATCGAGAAGACAACGGGCCGCGTGATCGGAGCTCTGCCGATCGATCTTGCGCAGCAGAATCACGAGGCTTCCGATGATCAGTATTTCACCAAGGCGTTCGAAGCCGCCATGGACAGCGGCCTTATTAGTGAGGCCGACAAGCATGCGGTTGAATTCCGGCTTGAGTAAAGTTGACGTTGCGACGGCTTTCTGTCGCGTATCGGGGTTTGTGGTTGCATGGTTTTGCACCTCAGCCATCCATCAGCGGTGAATCAACACACCGTCTAGTCCAACTATCCCTAGGCACGGCCCGCCGCTGCTATGAATGGGGCGGCGGGTTTTTGACCCGGAGGTGAGCAGCAGCCGCTACTCAGACCCACTCAGCAGAGCAAGTCGGCGTATTGGTAGGCGAACACTCTGCCGTTGCTCTCGTCGGTCACCTTAAGAAAGTAGTTTCCGGATCGGTGGAGCGTCAGGGACCTTTTCGTTGCCTGTGCGGCGGCGCAATAGGATGTCGGGGCCCCAGCCCGGTATTCCGCTATCACCTGGCCCGCAAGACATTCTCGGATTTGATACGCTACGGTCAGCCCCCGGGGTCCGAATCATACATTAGAGATATCTAACATTTCCCTTTTGGCGAGACGGGGTGTACTTTAGTTACCGCTGGGTGATCCTAGCGACCTACACTGCCCGCTGCCGAGAGGTGGCGGGCCTTTTTGTTTATCTGTGGAACGCCGCAATCCAATGGGAGTTGAAATTCTGTCACCGCCCCTTCCGTGGAGGCGATGATGGCCATGGACGTACAGCCGTGGTCGGCCCGCTCCCGCTTCCTCAGTGGGCGGGCCATCTCGCGGGCCGCTCGCTAGCAGCATCTGGTGCACCATGCCGTCAACCTCGATACGCAGGTTCGAATACAATCCGGGCACCAGGGTTCTATCGGTGTGGTTTGTAGCGAGCGGCAGGCAGTACGACTTTCTGGACGTGCCGCCTGATACCTACGCCGATTTTAAAACTGCCTTTGCCAAGGGCCGCTATTTCAACGATCGCATCCGCAACCATTTCGCGTTCCGGCCTGTGGCAAGCTCCGGCTCCAGCGGCTCATGCTGAGGCAGATTGTGCCAAGCGACCTGGCGGAAGTCGCGCATGTCGAACTGCTGGCCGCACACCGGACAGGTCATAAAATTGTTGAGCTCGTCGGCAGGCTCGCCGCCGTGCTGCTTGCCGGGAATCGGCGGTCCAAGGTCGGATAGCTTCGTCATAACTGTCAAACATTCAATTCGTCTAAAATGTTCCGGAACCATTTTAGCGCGCGCTAATTGAATCGCACTATGCGAGTC
>NZ_RZRK01000062.1:0-13363 GCF_003997835.1 Mesorhizobium sp. M7A.F.Ca.CA.004.12.1.1 | reverse complement strand
GGTGTCGGTTATGTGCTCAAGCCCGGCTTCATGCTGCCGCCGCGGATGTTCAGCGACGAGGAGATCGAAGCCATCGTGCTCGGCTCGCGCTGGGTCGCCAAGCAGCCGGACCAGCGTCTCTCGGCCGCCGCTGCCAACGCGTTGGCCAAGATCGCCGCCGTCCTGCCGGACGATCTGCGCGAGGATCTCGACGCGAGCACACTGCTGGTCGGCCCTCCCGCCGCAGTCATCGAAAGCATCGATCTTGGTCTGGTGCGGCAGGCCATCCGCAACGAGCGCAAGCTTGGCTTTCTCTACCGCGACGCCGGCGGCGCTGCGTCCGAGCGTGTCGTGTGGCCATTTGCGCTGGGCTTCTTCGACAAGGTGCGGGTGGTGGTGGCGTGGTGCGAGATGCGGCACGATTTCCGGCATTTTCGCGCCGATCGCATCGCCGAGCTCCAAGCGACAAACACGCGCTATCCGCGCCGTCGCCAGGCGCTGCTCAAGGAGTGGCGGACGACGCTCGACAAGCCTCGTGGTTCGAGATGACTGCTGCCATGATCTGACAGTAGCTCATCTTATGGTCGCCAAGTCGAAGCACCGAACCTTGGAGAGCAGATATGGCCACCCCGAATTTCATCATCCTCTATGTCGACCAGCCGCTTGAGAGCGGCGCCTTCTACAGCGCGCTGCTCGGCCGTGAGCCGGTCGAAAGTTCGCCGACCTTCGTGCTGTTCGTGCTCGATGCCGGCTTCAAGTTCGGCCTGTGGTCGCGCCATACGGTGGAGCCGGCAGCCGCCATGTCAGGCGGTGGCGCCGAAATCGTCTTTGCGCTGGATACGCCCGATGCGGTCGATGCCGCCCATGCCGACTGGTCCGGGCGCGGGCTGAATATCCTGCAGACGCCAACCGACATGGATTTCGGCCGTACTTTTGTCGCGCTCGATCCCGACAATCATCGCCTGCGCGTCTATTGGCTGTCCGATGGCGAACAGGCCAATGGTAACCAGAGATGAGCGCGTACTGGATCGCCGTGGCGTCGGCCGAACATGTCCGGCGGGGTCGCGCAGCCGGCTTCATGCAGGTCAACCACGGCAAGGCGGCACCGCTGCGTCGCGTCAAGCCAGGCGATGGCATCGTCTACTACTCGCCGAACACTGTTTTGGGCGAGAAAGATGGCCTGCGGGCCTTCACCGCGATCGGCATCGTGCGGGAAGGCGAGCCCTATCAGGGCGATATGGGCGCCGGCTTCACACCCTTCCGCCGCGATGTGGCGTGGGCCAAGGCCGAGGAAGCGCCGATCAAGCCGCTGCTCGACAGGCTGGACTTCACCATGGCCAAGTCGAACTGGGGTTATCAGCTTCGCTTTGGCCTTTTCGAAATCGGGGATCACGATTTTCGTGTGATCGCCGACGCGATGAGCGCCAAAATGGCTGTACCGGCGAACTAGGCCGTGAGCGCCTTGTAGACGGCAATGCCGGCGGCAAGATCCTCGAGCGCCGCGCCGACCGACTTGAACAGCGTGATCTCACCGGCGCTCTCGCGACCCTTCTTCTGGCCGCGCGCCAATTCGTGCAGATCGGCGACGATGGTTTCCGGCTTCAGCACGCCGGAGGCCAGCGGCTGGACGATGTCGCCGGCTTCCTTGGTGGCGCCGGCGCGGGTGTCGACATAGACGCGGGCGAGCCTGATCGCGTCGTCGTCGCTCTCGCGCATCGTCGGCGTAAAGCCTCCGACCAGGTCGACATGGGTTCCCGGCTGCAACAGCGCACCCTTGATCAGCGGCGTCGTCGTGATCGTCGCCGAGGAGACGATGTCGGCCTGCCCAAGCTCGGCATCGAGATCGCTCGCCGCGCTGGCTGCAAAACCCTCGGCGCGCAGATCGGCCGCGACCTTCTCGGCATTGGCCGGGGTGCGGTTCCAGATGCGGATGGTCTTGATCGGCCGTACGGCCGAGTGCGCCTTGGCGAGGAAGGGCGACAGCGCGCCGGCGCCGACCACCAGCAGCCGCGAGGCATCGTCGCGGGCGAGATAGGAGGCCGCAAGCGCCGAAGCACAGGCGGTGCGCCACTGTGTCAGCCGCTGGCCGTCGATCAAGGCCTCAGGTTCGCCGGTGGCGCCATTGAGCAGGAGATAGAGCCCCATCACCGCCGGCTTGCCGATGGCATTGTTGTCGGGGGACACGGTGACGATCTTGACGCCGATGTGACCGCCGGCCGATGTGCCGGCCGCGTTGAGGTCGGTCCAGGCGGGCATCAAGAGCAGGGTGGAGGCCGCGCCATCTGGCCGCTCGATCGTATGATGATGCCTGACCGGCTGCACCGCGCCGTCGCGAAACGCCATGCGCAGCGTCTCGACCAGCCCGGCAAAGCTCAGCGCATGGTCGACCTCTGCGGCCGAAATGGTCAGCATGAAGAACTCCGTGGGGACAAAACCGCCGACGGGCGGCTCAAGCGGTCGGCTTCGGCAATGCGGACCCATGGGCGGACCCATGGGCGGACCCTTGGGCGGACCCTTGGGTGGAGCCTGGGGCCGTTCCCAGAGCCGGGCTTTGCGGTGCCGCCGGCGCACGGCTGACCGCCTGGCGCAGGTTCTCGGCCTCGACGCCGCGCTGGCGCGCCAGCTTGCGATAGCGGCCCTGCTTGACCCAGGTTGCCAGGCTGCCGACGATCATGCCGATGGCGAGTGCCAGGAACAGGAAAATGAACAGCGGCAAAGTCAGGGTCAGCTTCGGATTGCCGGGGTTGAACGGATCGAGCGTGAAGGCGACCAGTTCGCGGTTGGCAACGGCGAGTGCGATCAGGATGATCGCCAGGGGCACGAAGATCGCGATGAGGATGAAGCGATTGAACATGATGTTTTCCGTCGGAAGCTGGCCTGTCCGAAAGGCCGTCAGGCGCTGACGTCGCGCCTACTTGCCGCCGTTCAGCCTTTCACGCAGTTCCTTGCCGGTCTTGAAGAACGGCACCCACTTCTCCTCGACCTCGACGGATTCGCCGGTGCGCGGATTGCGGCCGGTGCGGGCGGGACGGTTCTTCACCGAAAAAGCGCCGAAGCCTCGCAACTCGACCCGGTTGCCTTCGGCAAGGGCGTCGGTGATTTCATCGAAGATGGCGCCGACGATGTTTTCGACGTCGCGCAGGAAAAGATGCGGATTGCGCGTGGCAATAATCTGCACAAGTTCGGACTTGATCATGAGACGGGTCCCCGTGAAAGCAGTGCGGTCAAAATTATGAGGATGATTTTATTTGCTTTTTTCACTTGCCCCAAACGGCGTCTCAAGGGTGCCAGACGGAAACGAGACCGTCAAGAAACAAGCGGTCGGCTCCGAGTTCATGGATGACGTCGCCACTGTAGGCGGGCAGGCCGAGCGCACTGCCGATGGTTTGCGCCATCGCTTTCGAGAACAGGAAGCCGCCGCGCTGTTCGGTATCCTTCCACTCGACGACCTTGAGCTTGGCATCGACGCCCTTGGTCGCCAGCCAGTCGACCGCTACCGCCTCGCCGCCGACGGCGTCGATCAGCCCGTTGGCTACGCCCTGACGCCCGGTGAATATCGAGCCGTCGGCAAGCGCCAGCGCTTGTTCGCGGGTCATCTTGCGGCGTTCGGCGACGATGTCGACGAACCAGTTATAACTGTCGAGGATGAGTTTGCGAACCATGGCACGCTCGTCGTCATTGGTCGGCTTGAAGGGAGAGGGTGCGGCTTTCAGCGGCGAGGATTTCACCTCCTCCAGCTTGACGCCGAGTTTGTCCATCAGGCCGCTGACGTCGGGATACTGGATCAGCACGCCGATCGAGCCGACGATCGAGGTCTTGCGGGCAACGATGTGATCGGCGGCACTGGCGATCATATAGCCCGCCGATGCGGCGAGCGTGCCGACTTCCGCCACCACCGGCTTGTCGGCGGCCAGCTTGCGCACTTCTTCATAGATCGACTCACCACCGACGGTGGTGCCGCCAGGCGAATCGATCGACAGGATCACGCCCTTCACCTTCGATGAAAGACGGATGGTTTCCAGCCGCTTGATCAGTTCCTCGTCCTCGGTGATCGTGCCTTCGATCTTGACCTTGGCAATATGGTCGACCGTCGAGCCGCCGAAATCGTCGCCATAGAACCAGGTTGAAAGCGCAATCACCCCAAGGGCTACGATGCCTATGGCGACGACGCGCCAGAATGTCAGCTTGCGCCGCAAACGGCGGCGGTCGATCAGGTCGTCGGCTCTCAGTGCCATGGTCAGCCTTTCAGTCGGCGGGAGGAGACGCTTTTAGACCATGATCCGCCCATCTGGAAGCAGTTCTCTTTTGCGTATGGCGAGACAAGTCAGCACCTGGACGTGAGGTAGCCATCCCCGTCGACAGTCGGCCGGCCTCGGCTAGGCGCTCTACAAGTATTGGCCTGCTCACATGTTTGTGCAATCGCCCCAGGTCGGCGACGAGACCGACGACGGATAAATTTTACGCCGCGTGTCTGTTTCTGCTATGGAGAACACGCAGTTGTGCGGACCTCGTTTTCGTCTGTACAAAGGCGGCTGTCACATTTTTGCAGTTTTCGTGGGCTTGTGCTTGCTTGAAAGCGCCGGCGTCCCACCTATAGGCGGTGCTCAAGGGTGGGCAGGGTTAAAGAAAGCAGTGAATGTTAGCGCGACCGATTGAACCGACCAACGCCGAGGCGGTGTTGGCTCCCCCGGCGGACGGCCGGACGCGCGGCGACGCTTTCGACCGTGCACAGCGTCATTCGCGCCGCGTGCGCGTTCTCAAATTTGCCGTGCCGGTGGCCGCGGCACTGATAGCGGTCGCTTTCCCGGTCTATTCCTATCTCGCCGCACCCGTCGCCGTGAAGGTTCAGGCGGAAGGCACTGCCTTTTCCAACGGCAAGCTGGTGATGGCCAATCCCAAGCTCAACGGTTTCACCAAGCAGAAGCAGCCTTATTCGATGACGGCGCTGCGTGCCATTCAGGATGTCAGCACGCAAGGTATCATCGAGCTGGAAGGCATCGACGCCAAGGTGCCGATCGCGCCCGACAATGTGGCGGCGGTCAAGGCCTCGCACGGCACCTACGATCGCGACGGCAATACGATGAATTTGACCAGCGACGTGACGATCACCACGACCGACGGCATGCAGGCCAAGTTCAAATCGGTCTTCCTCGACATGGGCAAAGGCACTATGAAGACGGGAGATCCCGTCGATGTCAGCCGTGGCGGGTCGCGGATCACGGCGGATACGATGTCGGTCCAGGACAATGGCAAGGTTCTGGTTTTCGAGAACAAGGTGCGCGTCAACATCGATTCCACCGCCTTGAAGGCGGCACAGGGAAACAGCGGAGAAACCAATGCGGCTCAGTAGTTCGACGCGGCTCGCGGCTGCAACTTCAGCGTTGCTGCTGCTCGGACTCGGGCCGTCATCGGCGCAGACGACCAGTCAATCAGGCCTCAAACTGTCCGGCGACAAGCCGATCCAGATCGAGAGCGACAAGCTGGAAGTCCGCCAGGCCGACAGTGTCGCCATCTTCACGGGCAATGTCAGTGTCGTCCAGGGGCCGACATTGATGAAGGCCGGCAAGATGACGGTCTACTACGTCAAGGACCCCAACGCCGCTGCCAAGGGCACCGAGGCCGCGGGTGCGGCGATGACGGGCTCGGCCAACATCGATCACCTGGAGATCTCCGACAAGGTTTACATCAAGTCGGATGCGCAGGTCGCGACAGGCGATCAAGGCAGCTTCGATATGAAGAGCCAGGTGCTGGTGCTTTCGGGCAAAAAGGTCGTTCTGTCGCAAAACGACAACATTCTGGTGGGCTGCAAGCTTACCGTGCAGATGAAAAGCGGGCTGGCTCAGGTGGATCCATGCGCTGGGCAACGCGTCCAGATGTCGATCACGCCGCCGCCGAAATCGGGAGCGACGAACCCCTGATGGCCAGCCTGTCGTCGCTGACGGCGCGTCTTCCGGGACGGGCCGCCGGCAAGCTTTCGGCGCCGGCCACGGTGACCGTCGATGCGGGAAAGTTCAAGGGAACCCTGATCGCCAAGGGGCTGACCAAGAGCTACAAGGGCCGCAAGGTCGTCAGCGGCGTCACCATCGGCGTGCGCGCCGGCGAGGCCGTTGGGCTGCTCGGCCCCAACGGCGCCGGCAAGACGACCTGTTTTTACATGGTTACCGGCCTCGTGCCGGTGGATGAAGGCACGATCGAGATCGACGGCTTCGACGTCACGTCGATGCCGATGTACCGTCGCGCACGCCTCGGCATCGGCTATCTGCCGCAGGAAGCGTCGATCTTCCGCGGTCTCAATGTCGAGCAGAATATCCGCGCGGTGCTGGAAGTGGTCGAAAAGGACCGCAAGGTGCGCGAGCGCAATCTCGACGAACTGCTCGAGGAATTCCACATCAGCCATCTGCGCAAGGCGCCATCCATGTCGCTTTCGGGCGGCGAGCGGCGACGCCTGGAAATCGCGCGAGCGCTGGCGACGCGTCCGGCTTACATGCTGCTCGACGAGCCTTTCGCAGGCATCGATCCGATCGCCGTCGCCGATATCCAGCAACTGGTGCGCCACCTGACGGCGCGCGGCATCGGCGTCCTCATCACCGATCACAATGTGCGCGAAACGCTCGGCCTCATCGACCGCGCCTACATCATCCATGCCGGCCAGGTGCTGACCCATGGAAGGGCCGACGAGGTGGTGGCAAACCCCGATGTGCGGCGACTTTACCTCGGCGAGGGTTTTACGCTCTGAACGGTTCGTCGTTTCACGGAAAACGCCAATCCGCTCCGTCTTTTCGTCTTGACGCAATCCCAAGGGAAAGCGCTATGCGCTTTTCCCGGGAAAGCGGTCTCTCACTTTTCCTGGAATTGCTCTGAGCGTGAAATTTGTTTCCTGACACGATTTTTCCGGTTCGAGCGGCGCTTTTTCTCGATTTTGCTCCGGGATAACGCTCCGGTAAGCGGGTTTTGCTACCAATTGCCTTGACAAGCAAAAGCCGGGCCAGTTTTATGGCCGGCTGCAAAATTCTTGCCCGGAAGTCGGGATGCGTAGACGAGGCGTTTGAAACCGAACCATGGCGTTGGCGGCCAAACTACAGCTACGACAATCGCAGTCGCTGGTGATGACGCCGCAGCTGATGCAGTCGATTCGGCTGCTGCAGTTCACCCATGTCGAGCTTGAGCATTTCATCGACGAGGAAATCGAGCGCAATCCGCTGCTGGAGCGCGCCGAGCCGCAGGACGATGCCGCCAGCGACCAGGCGCAGAAGATCGAGGCGGAGCCGCAAGCCACCGCCGAAGGCGACTGGTTCGAAAACGAGACGCAGTGGAGCGCCGAGGCGATCTCGGACAAGCTCGACACGTCGCTGGAAAACCTGTTCCCCGACGACCCGGGGACCAGCGAGCGGCTCGGTCCCGACCTGACGGCACAATGGAAATCGGCTTCGGGCAATGGCGCGGGTTCCTCATCCGAGTGGTTTGACGCCGGCGATATGGCGACTGCTGCGATCACGCTGCGCGACCATGTCGGTGAACAGGTGGCGCTAGCCTTCACTGACCCGGCTGCACGGCTGATCGCCGCCGAACTCGCCGACGGCCTTGACGAGACCGGCTATCTGCGTGCCGACCTGGCCGAGATCGCCGCTCGTCTCGGTGCGGATGCCGCTGCCGTGGCGAAGGTGCTGGCGGTGTGTCAGACCTTCGAGCCGGCCGGCCTGTTTGCCCGCGACCTGGCCGAATGCCTGTCGCTGCAACTTGCGGTGCGCAACCGGCTCGATCCGGCGATGAAGGCGCTGGTCGCCAATCTCGAACTCCTGGCACGACGTGATTTTCATGCATTGAAACGGATATGCGGTGTCGACGAGGAGGATCTGCTCGACATGCTGGCGGAGATCCGGGCGCTCGATCCCCGGCCGGGCATGGCGTTTTCGGGCGGCGCCAGCGACGCGATCGTCGCCGATGTCGAGGTGCGCGCGGCCAATGACGGCAGCTGGACGGTCGAACTCAATGCCGAAACGCTGCCGCGGGTCTTGGTCGACCATATCTATTTCGCCCAGGTCTCACCGCAGGCCAAGAACCAGGCGGAAAAGGATTTTCTGGCCGAATGCCTGCAGAATGCAAACTGGCTGACGCGCAGCCTCGACCAGCGGGCAAAGACCATCCTCAAGGTCGCCTCGGAAATCGTTCGCCAGCAGGATGCCTTCCTCGTCCATGGCGTGCGGCAGCTGAAGCCGCTCAATCTGCGCACGGTGGCCGACGCCATCGGCATGCACGAATCGACGGTCAGCCGGGTCACAGCCAACAAATACATGCTGACGCCGCGCGGCGTGTTCGAGCTTCGCTACTTCTTCACCGCCTCGATCGCCGCGTCGGGCGGCGGCGATGCGCATTCCTCGGAAGCCGTGCGTGACCGCATCAAGCAGTTGATCGACGAGGAAAAACCCGTCGACGTGCTTTCCGACGACGCGATCGTCGACATGTTGCGCGAAAGTGGCGTCGACATTGCAAGACGTACGGTCGCCAAGTACCGGGAAGGCATGAATATCCCCTCTTCGGTGCAGCGCCGACGCGAGAAACGGGCGATGGCCAGCGCCGGGCGCTGAGCGGGTCGATTTTCCACAGGCCGGCACTTCATTGACAAGCCGCGGTGAAGTGGCTAGAAGCCCGCCCGCATGAGACGGGCTAGATGCCCGCATGCGGATGGTCCGTCACGACGTTGGCCTCGGGACGGTCAAAGGGCGGCTTGTGATCAACCGGAAAGTTTGGATTTAAAATCGGCGCAAGTGACGCCGCAAAGCTTGTGCGCACGGATCACGAGTATAAACTCGGGCCAGTTTGAAGCCTGAGCAAGGAAGGTCAGTTTTCAGATGAATCTGCGCATATCGGGAAAACACATGGATATCGGCGATGCGTTTCGGACACGCATCAATGATCGCGTCGGCGAAGCGATCGGCAAATATTTCGATCGCGGCTTTGCCGGACATGTCACGGTCATCAAATCGGGCTCGCGCTATTCGGCGGACTGCATGATCCGGCTGGATTCCGGCGCTTCGCTGCAGGCCACCGGCGATGCCCAGGATCCGACGCTAGCCTTCGAGGCGGCGGCGGACCGTCTGGAAACCCGCCTGAGGCGCTACAAGCGCAGGCTGAAATCGCACAATTCGGGCGCCGCCAACGGCCAGCCGACCGACATCGCCTACACGGTGATGGCGCCGCTTGCCGATGACGACGAGGACATTCCGGAGAATTTCGCGCCCGCCATCGTCGCCGAATCAACCATGACGCTGAAGACCATGTCGGTGGCGTCGGCGGTCATCGAACTCGACACCAAGGACAGCCCGGTCTTTGTCTTCCGCAATGCGGGAACCGACCATCTCAACATCGTCTATCGCCGACCCGATGGAAATATCGGCTGGATCGACCCGTCGACGACCAAGGTCGCGCAAGCGTGACGACAAAGGTCGCACGGTGACGACAAGGGTCGCACGGCAATAAGAGCCGGCCGCACGAGGGGTGGGGACTGGTGACGGCAGGCGAACAAGGGATTTTCTAGCATGGATCTGAGCGATCTTATCAACGTTCCGGCGATACTGCCGGCGTTGAAGGCGAACTCCAAGAAGCAGCTGCTGCAACTGCTGTCCGAACGGGCAGCGGCGATTTCCGGCATTCCGGAGCGGGAGGTGTTCGACACCATCCTGCAGCGTGAGCGCCTGGGTTCGACCGGCGTCGGCAACGGCATCGCCATTCCGCACGGCAAGCTGGCCGGCGTGAAACGCATCGCAGGTGTTTTCGCCCGGCTGGAGACGCCTGTCGATTTCGAATCGCTGGACGATCAGCCCGTCGATCTGGTGTTTCTGCTGCTGGCGCCGGAAGGGGCGGGCGCCGACCACCTCAAGGCACTGTCGCGCATCGCGCGGGTCCTGCGCGATGCCGACACGGTGGCCAAGATCAGGGGTACGCGCGACGCCGCCGCTATCCACGCGCTGTTGTCGGACACCCAGGCTTCGCACGCGGCCTGAATTTCGAGAATGATATCGCTAAAGGGCCGCCATGGGCGGCCCTTTCCGTTTCAGCCGGAATCGCTGTCAATGAATGGCGACGGTGGTCAGGTCGTTTTCCATGGCGCCGGCCAGAGCGCGGTCACGCGCATCGGAAAGCAGGATCGGCTGGCCATTGGCGGCAAACAAGGCCCACAGTTCCATGCCGGGGGCGATTTCGCCGAGATTGGGGAAACGGCCGAGCAATTCGTCGCTCGAGACCTTTCTGAGATAAGCGACCGAGCCTTCGCCGAGATGAGCGAATTCGCCATTGGTCATGGTGATGTTTTCAGTTCTGGTCATTTCAAAGCCTCCTTGGCGCGAGGACGCCGCTCAAGGCCATCCCGCATGAGAGCCATTTCAATTTGCTGCATCGTGCTTTCGGAAGTCGGAGCCGATTTCCGGCCGATGCAGTGGTAAAGATCAGTCTTTCACCGATATGTTTATTTTCCGTACCAGCCGTTCGGACTCCGGCCGATCGAGGTCGATCGACAAAAGACCGTTCTTCAACTCCGCCGCGATCACCCGCATGCCGTCGGCCAGCACGAAACAGCGCTGGAACTGGCGCGCGGCGATGCCGCGATGAAGAAATTCGCGCTCGGTGTCGTCGGTCTGACGGCCGCGCACGACCAACTGGTTTTCCTCCGTGGTGACATCGAGATCGCTTTCGGCGAAACCGGCGACCGCCAATGTAATGCGCAACCTTTCGGTCTTGCCGTCGGCGCCGCTGAGGCGTTCGATGTTGTAGGGAGGGTAGCTGTCGCCGGATTTCGCCAGGCGTTCCAGGGTCTTTTCCATGGCGTCGAAACCAAGGAGAAGCGGGCTGGAAAAGGGCGTCATTCGGCTCATGTTACACTGTCCTCTCAAGAGCGACATAAAGTGGAAAAACCCAGATGGCATTTTTCCCGATGGCCTTGATATGGTCCGCCCCGCGACCAAGTTCAAGCCGTCAACAGACCCGCTCAAAAAGACCAGGCGTGGACTCACAGGAATGACCGACATGGCGCTTGAAACGGCGAGCAGATGCAAGGAGAAGCGCGCAGGTCGGGAATTGTCTTTCCCGGTCGAGCGGTTCGACATGGCAGCTCGCGACCGCTTCGGCGTCATTTGGATGTTTCGATCGGATCGGTTCAAGCCCACGACCTCGCCAAACAAGGAATTGAAATGCCCCAATCACGCAAGATCATCATCGACACGGATCCCGGTCAGGATGATGCCGTCGCCATATTGCTGGCGCTCGGCAGCTCCGAACTGGAGATCGTCGGCATATCAGCCGTTGCCGGAAACGTGCCGCTGAAGCTTACCGAAAAGAATGCCCGCAAGATCTGCGAGTTGGCCGGCCGTCCGGACATCAAGGTCTATGCCGGCGCCATCCGGCCCCTGATGCGCGAACTGGTCACCGCCGAGGAAGTGCATGGCAAGACCGGTCTCAACGGACCGCAATTGCCAGAACCGACGATGAAGCTGCAGGACCGGTACGCGGTCGATTTCATCGTCGAGACGCTGATGGGGGAAGAAAGCGGCACGATCACGCTTTGTGCGCTCGGCCCGCTCACCAACATTGCGCTGGCGCTGATCCGCGAGCCGCGCATTGCACCGCGCATCAAGGAAATCGTGCTGATGGGCGGCGGCTTCTTCGAGGGCGGCAATGTCACCCCGACCGCCGAATTCAACATCTATGTCGATCCGCAGGCCGCCGATGTCGTGTTCAAATCCGGTATTCCGATCGTGATGATGCCCCTCGACGTCACCCATAAGGCGCTGACCACCGCCAAGCGCACGCAAACCTTCCGCGCGCTCGGCACCAAGGTCGGCACCGCCACCGCCGAGATGCTGGAATTCTTCGAGCGCTTCGACGAGGAGAAATACGGCACCGACGGCGGCCCGCTGCACGACCCTTGCGTCATCGCCTATCTGTTAAAGCCTGACCTGTTCAAGGGCCGCAACTGCAACGTCAGCGTGGAAACCGCCTCGGAACTGACCATGGGCATGACCGTGATCGACTGGTGGGGCGTCACCAAGCGGCCAAAGAACGCCATGGTGATGCGCGACATCGACCATGACGGATTTTTCGCGCTACTGGTGGAGAGGCTGGGGCGGCTGTGAGCCTCCTTCTCCCCGTTTACGGGGAGAAGGTGCCGGCAGGCGGGTGAGGGGCGGCACAAACGTTGAGATTCTGCTTGCGCCCTCGGCGCTGCCCCTCACCCTATCGCTTCGCGACCACCCCATCCCCCGTAACCGGGGCGAGGGAAGAGGCGCCAGCCGCCAGTTCACTCTGGAAACCGATAAAAGATCGTTCCATTGTCGCGCGTGACGCGTTCAATGCTTATGCGCGAGCCGATCAGATGCAGGCGTTTGTCCTTGATGAGAACAGACGGACCGTTCTCGACAGAGACCAGATAGATGCCGACGCGGTCCCACTGGACACTTCTGACCATTGCGTCGACGGTGACGACCGACCGGATTGGGCTTGCCATATTCGTCCACTTGAGCGGATCAAGGACCAACACCGCCGCAAACAAAGCAACAATCAGGATCACGCCCAGCACGTGCCCTTTCACATCCGCAAAAGTCCACGACATCGACGTGAATCCCCCAACCGCCGATTCATGTGGTGGACAGAAGGCCGACTTTCAATCGGCCTCCCTGTTTCAGGAAATTGCTGTTAGAGTCCCGGCTTGTCGGCGCGCTGTTACTTTGCCTTTGAAAGCGCCAGCCACAGGCCGCCGCCGACCATGAAGCTGCCGCTGATCCTCGACAAAAGCTTGATGCGGCCGGCCGACAGCAGGCGCCCGGCGCGGCCGGCGGCCAGCGCATAGGTCGAATCCGAGAAGGCGGCGAAGATCATGGCGGTCAGGCCCATGATGGCGATCTGCAGCGAGTAGTTGCCTTGCGGCGAAATGAACTGCGGAAAGAAGGCGCCGAAGAAGATCAACGTCTTGGGGTTGCTGAGCGCCACCAGCAGGCCCTGCAGGAAGAAGCCGCCGCGCGGTTTCCTGGCCGTTCCATCGGCGTTCAGCGTGCCTTTGGAACGGAACATCTGCACACCCATCCAGATCAGATAGGCGGCGCCGATCAGCCGCACCCACTCGAACCAGTGGCCCATGCCCGAGATCAGTGTGTTGAGGCCGATGCCGACGATGGCGATCATCACGGCAAGCCCTGCCTGCGTGCCGGCGACATTGGCGAGACCGGCGCGGGAGCCATGGCGGATGCTGTTGGCGATGATCAGCGTGACCGTTGGGCCGGGCACCAGGATGATGACGATGCAAGCCAGGACATAGGCGGCGTAGAGTTCGAGCGACATGACTTTTCCCCAGGAATGCCGCCGATGCGGCGCGGCTTGAGGACAATCAATGCATAGC
>NZ_RZRK01000629.1:0-3634 GCF_003997835.1 Mesorhizobium sp. M7A.F.Ca.CA.004.12.1.1 | reverse complement strand
CAGCCGCACGATGGGCGAACCAATCGCCACCGTGTCGCCGATTTCGGCGCCCAGCCACAGGATCTCGCCGTCGACCGGCGACGGGATTTCGACTGTCGCCTTGTCGGTCATCACGGCGGCGAGCACCGTGTCCTCGCGCACCATGTCGCCGATCTTGACGTGCCACTCGACCAGCTCGGCCTCGGCGACACCTTCGCCGACATCGGGCAGCTTGATGATGTGTTCGCCCATCTCAGGCCCCCATGGTTTCAAGCAAGGCACGGCCGACACGGGCGGGGCCGGGGAAATAATCCCACTCCTGCGCATGCGGATAGGGCGTGTCCCAGCCGGCAACGCGAGCAACCGGCGCTTCGAGGTGATAAAAACAGTTTTCCTGCACCAGCGCCGACAGTTCGGCGCCGAAGCCCGACGTCAGCGTCGCCTCATGCACGATGACGCAGCGCCCGGTCTTCTTGACCGAAGCGACGATCGTGTCGAGGTCGAGCGGCAGCAGCGTCCTGAGATCGATGATCTCGGCATCGATGCCGGTTTCCTCGGCCGCGGCCTGCGCGACATAGACCATGGTGCCGTAGGCGAGCACCGTGATGGCGGAACCCGGCCGGCGGATCGCCGCCTTGCCGAGCGGCACAGTGTAGTGGCCGTCGGCGACCTCGCCGAGCTCATGTTTCGACCACGGCGTCACCGGCCGGTCGTGATGGCCGTCGAACGGACCATTGTAGAGCCGCTTCGGTTCGAGGAAGATCACCGGATCGGGGTCTTCGATCGCCGCGATCAAGAGCCCCTTGGCGTCGTGCGGGTTGGACGGCACCACGGTCTTCAGCCCCGACACATGGGTGAACAGCGCTTCCGGGCTCTGGCTGTGCGTCTGGCCGCCGAAGATGCCGCCGCCGGTCGGCATGCGCACCACGATCGGGCAGGTGAAATCGCCATTGGAGCGATAGCGCAGCCTAGCTGCTTCCTGGGTCAGCTGGTCGTAGGCCGGATACATGTAGTCGGCAAACTGAATCTCCACGCACGGCTTCAGCCCATAGGCGGCCATGCCGATGGCCGAGCCGACAATGCCGGATTCGTTGATCGGCGCGTCGAAGCAGCGGCTCTTGCCGTATTTGGCCTGCAGGCCCTGCGTGCAGCGGAAGACGCCGCCGAAGAAGCCGACATCTTCGCCGAACACGACGACTTTGTCGTCGCGCCCCATCGATACATCCATGGCATCGCGAATGGCCTCGATCATGGTCCGTCTCGGCATGGCTCAGACTCCCGCCTGCTGGCGCTGGCGTCTGAGATGCGGCGGCATCTCGGCGTAGAGGCCCTCGAACATGTCGCGCGTCGACGGCTTGCCGCCGGCATGCAGCGTGCCGTGGCTTTCGGCTTCCTTCTGCGCCGCGATGACCGTGTCGAGGATTTCTGCCTCGGCCTGCGCGTGCCGCTCGTCCGACCAGACGCCAAGCGCGATGAGATGGTTTTTCAGCCGCACGATCGGGTCGCCGAGCGGCCAGGCGTCGGACTCGGTCTTTGGCCGGTAGGCCGAGGGATCGTCCGAGCTCGAATGCGCCCCGGCGCGGTAGGTGACATATTCGACCAGCGTCGGCCCGAGATTGCTGCGCGCCCGCTCCGCCGCCCATTTGGCCACCGCATGGACGGCGAGATAGTCGTTGCCGTCGACGCGCAGCGACGGGATACCGAAGCCGAGCCCCCTTGCCGCGAATGTGCCCGAGCCGCCGCGGGCAATGCCCTGAAAAGTCGAGATCGCCCACTGGTTGTTGACCACATTGAGCACGACCGGCGCCTTGTAGGTCGAGGCGAACACCAGCGCCGAGTGGAAATCGGATTCGGCCGTCGAGCCGTCGCCGATCCAGGCGGCTGCGATGCGCGAATCGTTCGAGATCGCCGAGGCCATCGCCCAGCCGACCGCCTGGATGTACTGCGTCGCCAGATTGCCGGAGATCGAGAAGAAGCCGTGCTCCTTCGACGAATACATGACCGGTAGTTGCCGGCCCTTCAGCGGATCCGCCTCGTTGGAATAGATCTGGTTCATCATCGTGACCATCGGATAGCCGTCGGCGATGAGCAGCCCTGCCTGGCGATAGGTCGGGAAATTCATGTCGCCCGGCGCCAGCGCCTTGCGGAAGGCGCAAGCCACCGCCTCTTCGCCCAGATGCTGCATGTAGAACGAGGTCTTGCCCTGCCGCTGCGCCATCTGCATGCGCGCGTCGAAGGTCCGCAGCGTCATCATGTGGCGCAGGCCGGCCAGAAGTTCCTCATCGGAGAGCAGGCCGGCCCAGGGACCGACGGCCTCGCCAGTGCGGTTCAGCACGCGGATGATCGAGAAGGCATGATCGCGGATGGTGCGCGGATCGACATCGATTTCGGGGCGCGGCACCGAGCCGGCCTTGGGGATCGGCACATTGGAAAAATCAGGCGTTCCGCCCGGCCGCACTTCCGGTTCCGGAACGTGGAAACGCAACATCCCAGCATCGGCCATGACCTTTGTCCTCCAATGTTGCCTAGTGTCGATATTTGCATATCTGCGCCGCCAGGCCAGTGCGAATTCGTCGGGTAGCCTGCGGACGTCGGTCCCGGCAGCGCCGGCCGATCCAGCCTCCCACGCACCAAGATGAAGATATGTCGGCGAAATTTCTTGTCGATGTTGGGCGCCGGCGCGCAATTAGACGCAAGATTGAGCCGGGTTTGCTGGCAGATAGGGTGATTGGGGAAGCGCGAAGCGTAATCTCCCCCCTTGAGGGGGAGATGTCGCCGCAGGCGACAGAGGGGGTCGCCTCGCGTGAAGCGCTAACGCCCTCTGTCGAAAAGGTCGCATCCGGTCGAACCGACCCCCTCTGGCCTGCCGGCCATCTCCCCCTCGAGGGGGAGATCACGCACACCCCGGTTCACCCCACGCCCGCATCATGCTAACCAACCCGGCATGGCACAGAAGAAAGCTTACGAGGTCGACGGCTGGCTCGCGAAGCCGGACCAGCGCATTTCGATCGTCCTGCTTTACGGCCCCGATCGCGGCCTCGTATCCGAGCGGGCGAAGGCATTTGCCGGCAAGACCGGCCTGCCGCTCGACGATCCCTTCTCGGTGGTCAGGCTCGAGGGTTCGGAGGTCGACCGCGACGAGGGCCGGCTGCTCGACGAAGCCCGCACCGTGCCGATGTTTTCCGATCGGCGCCTTTTGTGGGTGCGCAATGCCAGCGGCCAGAAGGCGCTGGCCGACGACGTCAAGGCGCTGACGGCGGAGCCGGCGCGCGATGCGATCATTCTCATCGAGGCCGGCGATCTCAAGAAAGGCGTCGGATTGCGCGCCATCGTCGAGGCGGCCGACAGTGCCATGGCGCTGCCTTGCTATGCCGATGAAGCGCGCGACATCGACGGCGTCATCGACGCCGAACTGAGCAAGACCGGCATGTCGATGACCATGGAGGCGAGACAGGCGCTGCGCCGCAATCTCGGCGGCGACCGGTTGGCCTCGCGCGGCGAGATCGAGAAGCTCGTGCTCTATGCACATGGCCAGAACGAGATCGGACTGGAGGAGGTCAAGGCGATGTCGGGCGACGTCTCCGGCGCCTCTTTCGACGACGCGGTCGACGCGCTTCTCGAAGGCAAGATCGGCGACTTCGACACTGCCTTTACC
>NZ_RZRK01000628.1:0-3640 GCF_003997835.1 Mesorhizobium sp. M7A.F.Ca.CA.004.12.1.1 | reverse complement strand
GGCCATTGCGGTCGAGCGTGGCGCCGATCTGGCGGCCATCGGTGAAAACCACCGCCGCCGGCCCGTCCCACGGCTCCATCAGTGCCGCATGGTATTCGTAGAAGGCCTTGCGATCGGCATCCATGAGCTTGTTGCCCGCCCAGGCTTCCGGGATCAGCATCATCATGGCATGGCTGAGCCTGTACCCGCCCTGGAACAGGAACTCGAGCGCATTGTCGAAGCAGGCGGTGTCGGACTGGCCGTCATAGGAAATCGGCCACAGCTTCGAGATGTTGTTGCCGAACAGTTCGGAATCGACCGACGCCTGGCGCGCAGCCATCCAGTTGTTGTTGCCGCGCACGGTGTTGATCTCGCCATTGTGGGCGACCATGCGGTAGGGATGCGCCAGCTTCCAAGACGGGAAGGTGTTGGTCGAGAAGCGCTGGTGGACGAGGATCAGCGCGGTCTCGAAGCGCGGATCGATCAGGTCCTTGTAATAGGCGCCGACCTGGTAGGCCAGGAACATGCCCTTGTAGACGATGGTGCGCGCCGACAGCGACACGCAATAGGCGCCGATGTCCTTGTTATCGTTCTCGGCGTAGATGCGGCCCGATATCACCTTGCGCAGCAGATAGAGCCTGGCCTCGTATTCCTCGTCATCGGTAATGTCTGGCGTGCGGCCGATGAAGATCTGCCGATGGAACGGCTCGGATGCCACGATGTCAGGCGCCTTCGAAAGCGACGAATTGTCGACGGGCACGTCACGGAAACCGATGAGCGGAAGCCCCTCGGATTGCGCCGATTCGACAATGATGTCCTCGATATGGGCGCGAAGGGCCGCGTCCTGCGGCATGAACCAGTGTCCGACGCCGTACTGACCCGCCGGCGGCAGCTCGATGCCCTGGGCCGTCATCTCCTCACGGAAGAACTGGTCGGGAAGCTGCACCAGCACGCCGGCGCCATCGCCGACCAGCGGATCGGCGCCAACGGCGCCGCGATGCGTCAGGTTTTCGAGCACAGCCAGCCCGTCCTTGACGATCTGATGCGACTTCACGCCCTTCATATTGACGATGAAGCCGACGCCGCAGGCGTCATGCTCGTTGCGCGGATCGTAGAGGCCCTGGGCGGAAAAGCCGTTGGCGGTTCGGCTAATATTGGATCGCAAGGTGGTTTTGACGGTTGCCGCTTTCGTCTGCGCGGCCTGGCCGTTCGTCGCAGAGTGCGTCATGTCCGTCATCTCCTGTCCTCCATTCCCAGCCATTCAGGCGCTGGTTTGCCTCGGCAAGCGCTTGGCTCACCCTGATCCTTGTGGCACGTCTTGCGAAATCCTTGCCGAACCAGGCGGCTTTCCGCATGGAACGCATCTGGTAATCGTACAGGCCAGAGTCTGGCTGTCCACCTGTCGCTCGCGGCAACAGCCGGAGAGGCCCAATGATACGCCAATCCGGCTCGTTTTGTGCGACAAAATAAGACAGCACTACTGTCCTAAATTTTTATGGCAGAAATCTGGGACGCACACAAGACCGATTCACAAAAAACTTGGGCTTTCCGCGACAGAAAATGTCGTCAAGTCCGGGAAAAACGTAAGCTTCAGTCGTCGACCTGGGCTTTGCCGGTTGGCTGGCTTTACTGTTTTTCCGGCGCCTGGCCCCTTGCGGTCCGCTCGCGAAACCGGTCAACTTCAGACTGATTTCCCCAAAACCCGATTTCCCCAACCCCCCGACCTCCCAAGACATAGGCAGATGCATGTTCTTCGCTTCCGACAATTGGGCAGGCGCCCATCCCAATATTGCCGCCGGCCTGTCGGCCAATGCCGGCGGCTTTTCCACCGCCTATGGCGACGGTGCGCTCGACCGGGCAGTCTACCAGCGCTTCAGTGAGATTTTCGAACGCGAGGTCGCGGTGTTCTTCGTCGCCACCGGCACGGCCGCCAACTCGCTGGCGCTCACCGCTTACAACAAGCCGGGCGGCATTTCCTTTGCCCATCGCGAATCGCATGTCATCGAGGACGAATGCGGCGCGCCGGTATATTTTTCCGGCGGCTCTCGCCTGCATGAGATCGATGGCGCGCTGGGCAAGATCGATCCGCACAATCTGGAAAGGACCATCGGCCGTTTCGCACCGGAAATTGTCCATTGGGGACGGCCGATGGCCGTTTCGATCACCCAGTCGACCGAGGTCGGCACCATCTACGGCCTGGATGAGATCGAGACGATCTCGGCGATCGCCAAACAATATTCGGTGCCCCTGCACATGGATGGCGCCCGCTTTGCCAATGCGCTGGTCGCACTCGACACGACACCGGCCGAAATGACCTGGAAACGCGGCGTCGACATCCTCTCCTTCGGCGGCACCAAGAACGGCTGCTGGTGCGCCGAAGCGATCGTGTTGTTCGACCTCGATCGTGCCAGGGAATTGGCCTTCCTGCGCAAGCGCGCCGCCCAGCTGTTTTCGAAATCGCGCTTCGTCGCGGCGCAGTTCGAGGCCTATTTCAAGGGTGGGCTGTGGCTGGACACCGCCCGCCACGCCAACGCCATGGCCGCACGCCTTGCCGCCGCGATCGAGGATTCGGCAACGGCCAAGCTGGCATGGCTGCCGCAGGCGAACGAGGTTTTCGCGGTGATCAAGAAGGCCGAGGCCGAGAGGCTGCAGACCGCGGGTGCCGCCTTCTACGACTGGCACAAGCCGCATGGCTTTGACGGCCACATCGGCGAGGACGAGTTGCTCTACCGCTTCGTCACCAGCTTTGCGACGACAGCCGATGAAGTCGACCGTTTTGGCCAGCTGATCGCCTGATAACGCATTTCCCCGACAACAAAAAAGCGGCGCCTTTCGGCGCCGCTTCCGTCTCGGGAGGAGACTTGTATTTTAGGCAGCGGTCTTGGCCTCGATCTGCTTGGCCTTGGCCGAAGACGCCGTAATGGCGATCTTGCGCGGCTTCAGCTCCTCGGGGATGTTGCGCTTGAGGTCGACGAAGAGCAGGCCGTTCTTCAGCGAGGCGCCAACGACCTCGACGTGGTCGGCAAGCTGGAAGCGACGTTCGAAAGCCCTCGAGGCAATGCCGCGATAGAGCAGCTCAGAGCCTTCGCCGGTGCCCTCGTCCTTGCGCTCACCCTTCACGGTCAGCACGTTGCGATGGGCTTCGATCGAGATTTCCTCGTCCGAGAAGCCGGCAACCGCCATCGAGATCCGGTAGGAATCCTCACCGGTGCGCTCGATGTTGTAGGGCGGATAGGTCTGCGCGCCATCCGGCTGCGCAAGCGAATCGAGCATCGTGAACAGACGATCGAAGCCGACGGTCGAGCGATAAAGCGGGGAAAAATCAACGTGACGCATGAGGTGTTCTCCTGTTGAGCAACATGGTTTGCGTATGGCCGGTGCGAAACCCTTGAGCGGCGTTTCGGGTGGACCAGCGGCCCCGACATTGGCGACCGCACGAGACATTTGGGGAGCGCTGGAAAGCATTTCAAGATTTCACCTGGCGGCAAAAGCCACGGCGGCCGGACCCTTGATGAACGGCAGATGAACCGGCACTTCGGCGCGCGTTCAGGCAGCCGGCGCTAAAGTCCATTCCAGGATCAAGGACTGGCGGCGCCGATTGCACAACAGGCACCGCAACGAGGCCGACCGGGTGTAACGTCCCTTCCTCCCGGATCGACAG
>NZ_RZRK01000627.1:0-3640 GCF_003997835.1 Mesorhizobium sp. M7A.F.Ca.CA.004.12.1.1 | reverse complement strand
GATTTCTTGACGACGGTCTGAGGCCTTGGCTGCTTGAAGCGGCCTGCGCCAAAGCAGGTATTCCGCTAAAGCTGCGGATGCAGGATGGATACGATCACTCGTATCTTTTCATCTCCAGCTTCATGGACGACCATCTGAGATGGCATGCTGAGAGGCTTTGATCTGGGCAGGCCGAAGGCATGGCCAGATGCAAACAACTCATTGAATTCGACGCCTTACACCGAGGGGCTGAAAGCACTGGGCAGCCCCGACGAGATCCCGGGTCCGCCGTGCGGTTGACCGGGATAAACGCCTGACGGCATCCAGTATTTCGAGGTGCGGCAGGTGAGGGGCGCAAGCTGCTGTTCGTCCGCATCGGCCAGGACGAACCGTTGTTTGACGAGCAGACGTTGCGGGTGTCGCCGGCTGGCTAAGAGCCAAAGGTAAGAGCCAAATCAGACTGAGCAGATGGCTGGACGAGTCGCAATTGCGTTAAACAATTAGCCGACTAACTAACTCCGCCAAAGTGATTTATGACCTGCGGCGTTCAAAATTATATCGAGATATCGGGCCTTATCCTCGCGACTTTCCATATTGAACGATTCAATTGCTTCCCTTTGAGCTATCTTGAGCGCAGGGCCGACTGCTCTTTCTACCAAGGTGGTGGCAGAAAAAACTAAGTAACAATTAATCCCTACATTGGACAGCGTGTCTTTTGCATGTTGAAAGGTTACGCTAGCTAAAGCGGCATTCTTAATTTCAGCGGATCCCGCGTGATCAGAGTTAGTAAAGTCTATGGTCTCAGTCGCATGATATCTAGAGTTCTTCAGCATGAAGTCGATATGAAGCTTCCCAGATGGGCCAACCGGAAGATTGGCCACAACACGATGCCTATCGATATCGTGAATATCTCCACTAAAGACGTCGTATTCCTTGAATATCTTGCGAAGGTCTTTGGATAGTTTGCTGCCGGCTTTCTTCTTGGCCGATTGCCCTTTTGGTTTCT
Organism: Mesorhizobium sp. M7A.F.Ca.CA.004.12.1.1; assembly: GCF_003997835.1. Classification (NCBI taxonomy): domain Bacteria; kingdom Pseudomonadati; phylum Pseudomonadota; class Alphaproteobacteria; order Hyphomicrobiales; family Phyllobacteriaceae; genus Mesorhizobium; species Mesorhizobium sp. M7A.F.Ca.CA.004.12.1.1. The sequence goes on along the minus strand of NZ_RZRK01000627.1, from coordinate 2,655 downwards.
CAATATATTCGGAGTTTATGTCCGATATTCTTTGCTCGTATTGATTGTCTGAATCGATCGTAAACCACCCAATCTCTGAAAGTGTATAGCCCGTAGCCTTCGAAAGTCGAGCCACTCGAGAGTCCAATTCGATTGATGGATCGTCAGACTCCCTGAGGTGCGTCGCAATCCACTCAACCGCCCGCGAACTGACATTGAAATAGTTCAACAACTGGGGAGAAGCGTTCAATCTCACATCAAGGCGATCGGACTTGAACACGACTAGGCCTACGTTCAAAACGTCGCCACGGTGCGCGAATGGCACCAAGCGAATTAGAGCGTAGTTAAAGATATGCACCACTGCGGATTCCTTCGTCCACTTCGTCGATTTGGCGTCCAAATTCCGGACTCAAGATTCTAGCTATCAGCGAAGTTCGTGCATTTTTTGACAACCAATCCGTTGGTAGCCCTATCATTGCATTGTCGCAGATAAGCGCACGACCTTTATGAAACCGGTCCAGGAACGATCTGGCAAATTCCACAGAGAAACCGTGTACTTTCCGTATCTTTTTACCGACCTGCACCGTCGGCATGCCTTGAGCAAGCCCAACTATGGCATTGTCATTCAAGATTGTTGAGCTGCCGAAGTCAATTATGTGCAGATTGGCGATCTCTTGACCGTCAATCAAGCCCGCCCGCTGGAACAGAAAATTGTGATCGTGCCGATCAGGATTGTAGATCAACTGATCAAAAGCATAGGTGGCTGAAAGCAAGTTGCGGATGCCTGGCACGTTGAGATTGCCGGGACCATCAAGAAGCAGCATGCTGGCTTCTAGGTCGCTCATGCAATGCGTGATCGCTTGTGAGCCGAATACAAGGGCTCCGCTTGGAGTCTGAAGCACCTTCATCGGAGGAACGGGTAGATTCAGAGACCTTGCGAACGACGTGCATATCCACTCAGTGGCGCAAACCTCGACCTCTCCGCCCATCCCTTTAACAAAATACCTCAATCCGTCGTCACAGAGCGCCACACCAGTTTGATGCACCGTAGTCTGACGGGGATTTGGCTTGTACTCAGTTATTCTGAGGGGAATGAATTCCAATTGCATCATAGGTTGGCATCCAGTGTCCCAAAAATCCCCCTGTCATAGTACCGCCCTACTCGGCGAACCCTGAAGTCACTTCGAATCAATTAAATTCTAATTGAATACTGGAAAAAGTCCATAAAATCAACATGGTGGCATTCATTGACAAAAGAACACCACATGCAGCTTTCTTGGGCAAAGTTGTTTGCCGGCCGCAGTCGAGCGACGGACAAACTCAAGGTGTTATCTTCTGCTCGGCGGCTCGTTCTTGGTGTCTCCGAAGCCGGGCTTGGGCACACGCTCGACTGTGGTTGTGTTCGGCCGGCGCTCTGCTTCCTTCACAGGAATGAATTGGCCGCTCTTCGAGCTTCGTCCAATGTCGAAAGTCTTGCGTTCGTTGGTGGTCATTTAGGTATCTTTCTTCTGGAGTTGCCTGAGCTACCTCGACTCCGAGAACCGACTCCCCATATGATACCTTTGCACAGGAGATGGGATTTCGGTCTCGTCGCCCCGCGTGGGCTCCGGCTTATTCGCGGTACCAAAGCCGGCCCAGTTTGGGTCGGCTTTGGTGTTTCTGGCACAAGTGCGCGATCTAAATTTTTTAGATGAGTTTCCTCTTTTGTTCCTTTTACCATTTCGGCCCAATCTTACGACCGGGCCGATGATGTTGCGTTTTAGCGCTTCAGACTTTCCTCAGCTGCACCCGCTGGTCGAACCGCACGTATCGCACTTCTCACAAGTCCCGTTCCGCACCATAGTGAAATTCTGGCACTCGGAGCAGGAATTGCCGGTGTAGCCCTGGAGCAGCGATTTGGCGCGGCGGTCGTTGGCGAGTTTCTTCGCTTCGGCCGCCTCAACGGCCGCAACGTCGGTGAACAATCCCGCCGTGGTATCGGAAGCAGCACCCACCGCCTCCTCGAAGGCGATGTCCTCGGCCAGTTCCTTTGCCCGCTCCTCATAGTCGCGTTTGTAGGCGACCGCTTCGTCGCTGGCGGGTTTCAGCGCCAGCACGTTGGAGCCGGAGAACGCGGTCGGTGCCGAGCGGGCAGGGGCGCCCGACGGGGCCGCAAAGCCTTTCGGATCGTTGCCGCTGACGCGCGACACCAGCTTCACCGGCGATGCGCCACGAGTCAGGCCCTTGGAAACCGCATCGGTCTTGCCTTCGCTGATGCCACGGCCAAGTGCGGTGTTGGAAAAGTCCGACTGGTCGACATGGGCGAGGTCGTTGCGCCCGAGATAGGAGATCGCCAGTTCGCGGAACACGTAGTCGAGGATCGATGTCGCGCTCTTGATGGCATCGTTGCCCTGCACCATGCCGGCCGGCTCGAACTTGGTGAAGGTGAAGGCGTGCACATATTCGTCGAGCGGCACGCCATATTGCAGGCCGAGCGAAATGGCGATGGCGAAGTTGTTGAGAAGGCCACGCAAGGTCGCGCCTTCCTTGTTCATGTCGATGAAGATCTCGCCGAGACGGCCATCGTCATATTCGCCGGTGCGCAGGAAGATGGTGTTGCCACCGATCTTGGCCTTCTGCGTGTAACCCTTGCGGCGGCCGGGCAGCTTTTCCTGCTCGCGCGACACGCGCTCGATG
>NZ_RZRK01000626.1:0-3648 GCF_003997835.1 Mesorhizobium sp. M7A.F.Ca.CA.004.12.1.1 | reverse complement strand
GTATTGACCACCGGTGATTGCTCCTGCGGCCCGCCATCCTTCCTGACATAGGTGATGGCGCCCGACGGGCAGCTTTCGGCGATGGCGACGATCTTCTCGACGCTGGCCGCTTCGGGATGGATCCATTGGCCCGGCGCGTTGGGCACGAAGACATGCGGATCGCCGAGCACGCAGTTGCGCGAGTGGATGCAGCGCTTGCCGGAAAACCCGACGTCGATCTTGTCGCTTTCGACCATGCCGGCCATAGCTGGGCTCCTTTTGCCTGAAGCACGTCGCGTCTGAACAGTTCGAGGCGGCGCGCGCTGGGTATTTGCACAGGCTATGGCTCCGGCCCGAAGACCGTCAAGCTGGCAAACCGGTCAGGGGACCAGCTCGATCTCCTCGGTCTCGCCGCCGCTACAGGTGTAGCAGCAATCCTCGCATTTTTCCGTGTTGCCGGGACCGACGCCCCAATAGGTGCCCTCGTCGCCATCGACCCAGGCGCCGTAGCAGATCGATTCGCCCGCGTTGCAGGATATCGGCAGCTGCTTGGTCTCGCCGTCGTCGAGGAAATAGTCCTTGTCCTCGCCCGGCCAGACATAGTCGCGATCCTGGCTGTAGAGCTCGACGCGCATGGCGTTCGGGTGGCTGTTCTTGATGGCGAAGGTGACATCGTCGGCTTGCGCCGCCGACGCAACCAGCATGACGAAGGACAGCGCGGCCAGCATGCGGCGCGCATAGGCATGAAACATGATAACCCCCGAATATGCGGCCCACCCGGCCGCGGGGCGACCATTGCATGCAGCGCTGAATCGCGGAAGTGGACCGGACGGGCCGATCCCTGACTTAATTTGGGTCCAACGAAACTTCCGCGCTCTACGGCACCAGATCGATCGTCTCGGTCGAGTGTTCCACGCAGATGAAGCAGCAGGTGTCGCAGGGCTGGTCATTGTCCGGCCCGACGCCGGCCGAGAGGCTGTCGTTGCCGTCGGCCCAGGCGCCATAGCAGATTTGTTCGCCCTGATTGCAGGACAGCGGCACGGATTTCTGCGACTCGGGTTCGATCAGGAACACCTTGTCATTGCCCGGCCAGACCGTCTCACGGTCGCGGCTGAACAGCTCGACCGCGACAGATTCCTTGCGCAGGTTCTTCACGAAGAAGGCCATGTCTGCGGCCTGCGCCGAGGCGGTGAAGACCAGCGCCGCCAGTGCAACCATACGAAACAGCGTCACGACCTGGATCTCCCGAATCATCGCGGCAGAATCGCATGCCTGCCCGTAACTAGGAAGGCGCGGAACCCTGCGTTGCGATGTCTTGCCCCAGCCGCACCGTTTCATGCACCAGAAGGTCGAGATCCTCGCGCCGTGTGCGATGATTGGTGATCGCCACGCGCAACCAGTGCTCGCCATGCACCGTGGTGTCCGAAAGGGCCGCAATGCCCTGTTCCTGCAGCCGCAGCATGATCTCCGTGTTGAGCGCCTTCAGAGCCTCGCCTGTCAGACCGGGCTGATAGCGGAAGCAGACGATGTTGACGGTCGGCGATGCCGCCAGTTGCAACTGTGGCGCGGCCTCGATCAAGCCGGCAAGATAGACGGCCTGGGCAATGTTCTGGTCGATCAGGCGGCCGAATTTCTCGACGCCGTGCTCCTTCAGCGCCATCCACACCTTCAGCGCGCGAAAACCGCGCGACGTCTGCAGGCCGTAATCATGCAGCCATTCGCCGGAAGCAAGGCCGCGCGGCGTCGATTCGAGATACTCCGGCGTCACCGCGAAGGTCCGGCGATGCGCCGCGGCATCCCTGACCAGGGCGCAGCCGACCTCAAATGGGGCGTGCAGCCATTTGTGGGGATCGAGCGCGACCGAATCCGCCCGTTCGATGCCGGCGACGCGATGCGCGTTTTCAGGCGCAATGGCGATCAGCGCGCCGATGCAGCCGTCGACATGGAACCAGAGGCCTTCCTCATGTGCCAGCTTCGCAAGCGCCTGCAAATCGTCGATCGCCCCGGTGTTGACGGTGCCGGCCGTACCGATGACGCAGGCCGGCTTGAACCCTGCTGCGCGGTCCTCAGTGATCGCCGCACGCAAGGCAGCGATATCGATGCGCAGCCCGCTATCGGTCGGGATGCGGCGCAGTGCCCGGTTGCCGAGGCCGAGTGCCTCCATCGCCTTGCGGTGGCACGAGTGTATCTGCTCCGAGCCGTAGAAGCGCAGCGGCTTCTCGATGGCAGCAACGCCATGCTCGCGCACGTCGATGCCGGCCTTGACGTTGCGCGCCACGGTCAGCCCTATGATGTTGGCCATCGAGCCGCCGCTGACCAGCGTGCCGCCGGCAGAAGCCGGAAAGCCCAGCATCTGCTTGCACCAGTTCACCACCTGGCTGTCCATCAGCCCGGCCGCGTGGTTGCCGCCGCCGAGGTTGGAGCCCTGGATGGCCGCCAGGAAATCGCCAAGCGCCCCCGTGAAGTTGCTCGACCCCATGTACCAGGACCAGAAGCGCGGATGGATGTTGCCCATCGGATAGGACATCACCGTGCGCGAGACCTCGCCATAGACGGCGGCAAGCGGCGCCGGCGAGCGCGGCAGCGGCGCCGAGAAGGCCTCTCTCACATCGGCCGGCATCTCCCGCCAGACCGGGCGGTCGCGCACATCGCGGAGATAATCGACCGCATCGTCGATGACGCGGTGCGACAGGGCCTGCACATCGGCCCAGTCTAGGGGATCGAGCGTTTCCTCGGCCACCAGGCCGAGGTTTTCTTGCATGGCGTCCATACCAGATCTCCCGTCAAGTCGCCGGGAACTGGCAGCCGGGCGTCGAGCGCGACAGGGCGGCCTCCTCGGCATCCATCTCGGCCTCGATGCCATCGAACAGCGGCGTCGACATGTAGCGCTCGCCGGTGTCGGGCAGCATGCACAGGATCACCGCGCCGGCCGGCGCCTTCTCCGCGACCTGCCGTGCCACGGCGAAGGTGGCGCCGCCGGAAATGCCGGTGAAGATGCCCTCTTTCCGCGCCAGTTCCCTGGCCCATTTGATGCCCTCGGGCCCGGCGATCGGCATCACCTCGTCATAGAGGCTAGTGTCGATCGCCTCCTGCAGCACGTTGGGGATGAAGTCCGGCGTCCAGCCCTGGATCGGGTGCGGCTCGAAGGCCGGATGGCTGGCGGCGGGGGCACCATCGGCGCCGCGCTGCTGGACCTTGCCGCTGCCGATGAGCTGCGCGTTGGCCGGCTCGGAGAGCACGATGCGGGTTTCCGGGCGCTCGCGGCGCAGCACGCGCGCCACGCCTACCACCGTGCCGCCGGTGCCATAGCCGGTGACGAAGCAATCTAGCCGCGAGCCGGCGAAATCATTGACGATCTCGCGCGCCGTCGTCGCCTCGTGGATGGCGGCATTGGCGGCCGTCTCGAACTGGCGGGCGAGGAACCAGCCATTGGCCTCGGCCAGTTCCACCGCCTTCTTGTACATGCCGAAACCTTTTTCGGCGCGCGGCGTCAGCACCACCTTGGCGCCCAGCATGCGCATCAGCTTGCGGCGCTCGACCGAAAAACTGTCGGCCATGGTGACGACCAGCGGATAGCCCTTCTGCGCGCAGACCATGGCGAGGCCAATGCCGGTGTTGCCGCTGGTCGCCTCGACAACTGTCTGGCCCGGCTTCAGCGCACCGCTGCGC
>NZ_RZRK01000625.1:0-3659 GCF_003997835.1 Mesorhizobium sp. M7A.F.Ca.CA.004.12.1.1 | reverse complement strand
TGTCGTCCGCTGCGCGGACCACGCCTCGACTCCCCGTATAGTGACGGGGAGAAGGGGCTCGCGATAACCTCGTCGCCTGTCTTGCAACGTTGGACATTGGCGAAACCGGTAATTACTGCGCCCCTCTCCCCGTCCCTATACGGGGAGAGGATGCCGGCAGGCAGGTGAGGGGCAGCGCCGGCGTTCGCAAAAAAGTGACGCGAATTCGAAATCCGAAGCGATTGCCCAGGTAAGCGGCGGGGGCGAAGTAGCTACCTTATCCGCGCGTCGATGATCTCGACGAAACGTGCGAACAGGCCAGCCTGCGACTTGATCTTGAGCTTGCGGTAGATGTTGCGGCGATGGACCTTCACGGTTCCCGGCACGATGCGCATGGCCCTGGCGATCGATTCCGTCGAATGCCCCTGCAGCACAAGGTCGACGACATGTTTTTCGCGCGGCGTCAGCGACAGGCTCTGCCAGATGTGGGCGCGGTCGAACTCGTTGACCGGAGTGGTTGTCTCGTCCTGCTGCGCCTCTGCCGGTTCGTCGGCCGGAAGGGCGGGCCAGCGCAGCCTGGCGAAGCTGATCACCGCCGGCGCCATGTCGCGCAGCAATCTGGCATCGGCGGTGCCGAACGGGCCTGAAGCGCGCAGCCGCATCAGTGAGAGCACCAGCGCATCCTTGCCCGGTAACGGCACGAAGAAGCCGACCTCCTCGGCCAGCCTGGTCTGGCTGTAGTAGGAGCGGAAATACTCGCTGGCATAGAAGCGGTCCGGCGCCAGTTCGCGCATGCGCCAGAACCCTTCCTTGCGCTCGACCGCCGCGTGATGGAACGGGTCGAGCAGATAGGGTCCCTCCTGGTAGAGCGCGACGAAGACGTGGCTTTCGGCCGGCGAGAAGGTTTCGAACAGCAGCGGCGGGCGCGCCGCGCCGCGATAGCCGAACACCACGCAGTGGTCGAAGCTGACATGGAGCCGCAGCCAATCGACCAGCGCATTGCCGAACAGGTCGCCACTGGTCTCCCGCGTCGCCGCGACGAGCGTGGCGAGCTGGCTGTATTCGTCGCTGCGGGACAATCTATACCCCCTTAAACGAGAAAATAGATCAGATATACCACCTGAGAGGTATATACTAGCCGCCATTGGCTCTGGTAGCGTCCCGATATTGCCCTGTTGCTGGAGCCATCAGCCTTGACCGCAGTGCCGGACATCGAGTTTCGCGGCGTCACCAAGCGCTATGGCGCGGTGACCGCGGTCAGCGGCATCGATCTCGCTGTCCCGCCCTCCGCCTTTGTCGCGTTGCTCGGGCCGTCCGGCTGCGGCAAGACCACCTGCCTGCGCATGATCGGCGGCTTCGAGCAGCCGAGCGAAGGCCGGGTGTTCATTCGCGGCCAGGACATGGCCGGCACGCCGCCCTACCGGCGGCCGGTCAACATGGTGTTCCAGCAATACGCGCTGTTTCCGCATCTCGATGTCGAGGACAATGTCGCCTACGGGCTGCGCCAGGCGCGGCCAAGGCTGTCTTCGCGCGAGATCGCCTCAAGAGCGGGCGAGGCGCTCGAAATGGTGCGGCTCGCCGGCTATGGCCGCCGCAAGATCCACGAACTGTCGGGCGGCCAGCAGCAGCGTGTGGCGCTGGCACGAGCCCTGGTCAACAAGCCGGCGGTGCTCTTGCTCGACGAGCCGCTGGCTGCGCTCGACAAGAAGCTGCGCACCGACATGCAGATCGAGCTGCAGAACCTGCAGCGCGAGATCGGCATCACCTTCGTGCTGGTCACGCACGACCAGGAGGAAGCGCTGTCGATGAGCGATTTCGTCTGCGTCATGAACGGCGGCCGCATCGTCCAGCTCGGGCAGCCGAGCGAGATCTATGACGAACCGGCCGATTTGTTCGTCGCCGATTTCGTCGGCAAGACCAACCTCTTGAGCGGTACCGTCGCCGGACATTCGGGCGATCTGGTGGAGGTGGCGCTTGCCGACGGCACCGTCATTGCAGCGCGCAAGCGCACCGCCCTGCAGCAAGGTGAGGCCGTTTCGGTCAGCCTTCGTCCTGAATCGCTCAGCCTTGGCGCTCAGACGGGCGGCCCTTTCAAGGGCATCGTCCGCAACCGAATTTTCCTCGGCTCGACAGCGGAATACGCGATCGAGGTCCAGGGCATCGGAACGCTGCTGGCCAAGGCCGATCACCTGATCGGCCACGGCAATCTCTTCAAGCCGGGTGAACCCGTCGCCATCGGCTTTGCCTCCGGAACGCCGCTGGCGTTTGCGGAGACCAAGAACAACGGGGCCAACCAGAGGGTAGATAAACATGTCGAAATCATATCGTGACGGACTGCCGATAAGTTCCGAGAAATTCGTCGACCAGTTGATGCGCCTCAAGCGCGGCTCGATCGGCCGCCGCGACTTCCTCGGCCTTACCGGCCTTGGCATTGCCACGGCGGTGATGGCGCGCGAGATCGGCATCATGCCGACACCGGCCTTCGCCGCGGAAAGCCTTGGCGACCGCATGTCGATCGCCACCTGGCCGAACTATCATGATCCGGCGACCTTCGAGAACTTCAAGAAGGACACCGGCGTCGCCGTCGAGGTCAATGTGTTCGGCTCCAATGAGGAGATGCTGGCCAAGCTGCAGGCCGGAGCCTCGGGCTGGAGCCTGTTCGTGCCGACCAACTACACGATTTCCACCTACAAGAAACTCGGCATCATCGAGCCGCTGGAGATGGCGAAGCTGCCGAATTTCGACGGCTCGCAGCAAGATCCCCGCTTCACTGGGGAAGGCACGATCGATGCGGTGACCTATGCGGTGCCGAAGAACTGGGGCACCACCGGCTTTGCCGTCAACACGAAGAAGCTGACCAAGCCGATGACCACCTGGAAGGAGTTCTGGGATACCGCCATGGCCGAAGGCGACAGCCGCACCATGGTGCACGACTACCAGCTGACCACGATCGGCAATGCGCTGAAATATTACGGCTATTCGTTCAACTCGTTGAAGCAAGACGAGCTCGCCAAGGCGGAGGAACTGCTGCTCAAGGTCAAGCCGCATCTGTTCGCGGTCTCCTCCGACTACCAGCCGGGCATGCGCGCCGGCGACGCCTGGATGACGATGTGCTGGACGAACGATGGCGCGCAGTTGCATCGCGACATTCCCGAGATCGCCTATGTGCTGGGCAAGGAAGGCGGCGAGATCTGGACCGATTTCTACGCCATTCCGAAAGATGCGCCGAACAAGCCGGCCGGCTACGCCCTGCTCAACTACCTGATGAACCCGCAGGTGGCGGTGAAGGAGCATCTGGCCAATGGTGCGCCGTCGACCGATGCGCGGGTCAACAAGCTGCTGCCCAAGGAAGTGCTCGACAATCCGATCCTCTATCCGGCGGCCGACCTGTTGACGCCGCTGGAATTCGGCGCGGCGGCAACGCTGACAGATCCCGGCCGCGCAGAGCTGATGGCGCGCTTCAAGTCGGCCTGAGGGGCGGTCTGGCGCGGACAATTGACCGGCGGGCATATGTCCGCCGGTATCGGGGCGGTTTTCAATGCGCGGCAATAGATTTCGTCACAACCTCACGACCGCCATGCTGCTCGGTCCGGCGACCGCGTGGCTGGTGGTGTTTCTGGTGCTGCCATTCATTGCCATCGCGGTGTTCAGCGTCGGCGAACGGGCGCCGGACCGAGCAG
>NZ_RZRK01000624.1:0-3671 GCF_003997835.1 Mesorhizobium sp. M7A.F.Ca.CA.004.12.1.1 | reverse complement strand
AGCGACGGCTCCGGCGTGCCGAAGGTCGGCGCGCCCGACTGCATCGAGATCGACGAAGCGAAGGTGCCGAACAGCACCGGCGCGCCCGGCCGGATCAGCTGCGTGAACGAGGCGCCGGCCAGCACTTCGGCCAGGACCTGCGTCAGCGTGCCGGCCACCGTCACCGGGCTCATCGCGCCGGCAAGGATGAACGGCGTGACGATGCAAGCCTGGTTGTGGCGCGCATAGACTTTCAAAGCGCCGAGCATGGTCTCGTCGAACACCATCGGCGAGTTGGCGTTGATCAGACTGGTCAGCACCGTGTTGTTCTCGACGAAATCGTCGCCGAACACGATCTTGGCCATGGCGACGGTGTCTTCGGCGCGTTCCGGCGCGGTCACCGAGCCCATGAACGGCTTGTCGGAATATTTGATGTGGCTGTAGATCATGTCGAGGTGGCGCTTGTTGACCGGCACATCGACCGGCTCGCACACCGTGCCGCCCGAATGGTGGATCGACGGCGCCATATAGGCGAGCTTCACGAAATTCTGGAAATCCTCGATCGTCGCGTAACGCCTGACGCCATCGAGGTCACGCACGAAGGGCGGACCGTAGACCGGCGCGAAAACGGTGGCATTGCCGCCGATCTGCACCGAACGCTCGGAATTGCGGGCGTGCTGGGTGTAGACGGACGGCGCGGTCTTGAGCAGCGAACGGCACAGCCCCTTCGGAAAGTGCACGCGCTCGCCCTTGACGTCGGCGCCGGCCTCTTTCCACAGTTGCAACGCCTCCGCGTCGTCGCGGAAGATGATGCCGATCTCCTCGAGCACCGTATCGGTGTTCTTCTCGATCAGCGCCAGGCCTTCCTCGTCCAGCACCTCATAAACGTTGATCTTGCGCTTGATGTAGGTGAGCTGCGTGCCCGGGCCACCGCCTGAACGTGCTGCCCGCCGGGCTGCTGCCCCGCCACTGGCGCCACGCCCACGTCGCGCGTTTGACGCTTCCTGATCGACTGCCGCGTGTTCGCTCATGGTGGTTCTTCCCTGAAACTGTTCTTGTCTGGAATCCATAGCGGCTGCCTCGCCGCTTCTTGCCAGATCGTAGCCATGCACCCTATTCGAAACGGCCCGCCAGCGCCAACGCCTGTCGCAAAATCGACAAGAATTCCAAGAGAGTTACGGTCGCTTTCCTTTTGCGGGAAGTCGCAAATCAGCTATGGATACATGCCCTCAGCGGGTTAGGTATGAACGCGAAGATGTGTGCCTTGCGACATGGTCGCGATGCCGGCAGGAGCTCGATACAAATGTCCGACGACGAGATCATCCTTTCCGAACTTTCCGACGACGAGTTGGTGCAGCAGATGCACGACGATCTCTATGACGGGCTGAAGGAAGAGATCGAGGAAGGCACCAACATCCTGCTCGAGCGCGGCTGGGTGCCCTACAAGGTGCTGACGGAAGCGCTGGTCGAAGGCATGCGCATCGTCGGCGAGGATTTTCGCGACGGCATCCTGTTCGTTCCCGAAGTGCTGCTGTCGGCCAATGCGATGAAGGCCGGCATGTTCATCCTGCGTCCGCTGCTCGCCGCCACCGGCGCGCCGAAGCAGGGCAAGATGGTCATCGGCACCGTCAAGGGCGACATCCACGACATCGGCAAGAACCTCGTCGGCATGATGATGGAAGGTGCTGGTTTCGACGTCATCGATCTCGGCATCAACAATGCGGTCGAGAAATATCTCGATGCGATCGAACAGCACCAGCCCGACATCATCGGCATGTCGGCACTGCTGACCACGACCATGCCCTATATGAAGGTCGTCATCGACACGATGAAGGAAAAGGGCATCCGCGACGATTATGTCGTGCTGGTCGGCGGCGCGCCGCTGAACGAGGAATTCGGCAAGGCCGTCGGCGCCGATGCCTATTGCCGCGACGCGGCAGTGGCGGTCGAGACCGCCAAGGACTTCATGAAGCGCAAGCACAATGTGCGCGCTTCGGCCTGATTGGTCATTTCGGCCGGACAACAGGAAGCCGCGCCTTGCAGCGCGGCTTTTTTGTTCCCAGATGAAGAAGTACGGGCGCGGATCAGGGATTGTTGACGGTGTCCTCGACCGCATTGGCGGTTGATTTGACGTCCTTGCCGACGCCTCGGACGGTGTTCGCACAAGCCGTGAGGGCCAGGGCGCAGGTCAAGATGGCAATTGGCGTGATGCGTAGCAGTTTCATGGACGGTGTCTCCCTCAATAGATAAATTAGCGCTACAGCAACGAAGGCCGGCTCGACGGGTTCCATGGCCAAGACGCAAAAAACGAAACCGAATCAAGACGACAAGCTGCTCGTTATCGCCTGTGGGATGATTGCGCGCGAAATTCTGGCCGTCAAGGAACAGCTCGGACTGGATCACCTCGACCTGACCTGCCTGCCGGCAGAATTCCATTTCTATCCGGACCGCATCGCCCCGGCCATGGACAAGGCAATCGAAAAGGCCAAGGCCGAAGGCTACAGCAACATCTTCGTCGGCTATGCCGACTGCGGCACCGGCGGCCTGCTCGACCGCATCTGCGAGAAGCACGGCGTCGAGCGCATGGCGGGCCCGCACTGCTTTGCCTTCTATCAAGGCATGGAGGCCTATGCGAAAGTCGCCGACGACGACATGATGTCCTTCTACATGACCGACTTCCTCTGCCGGCAGTTCGACGCCTTCTTCATGAAACCGCTCGGCCTCGACAAGCACCCGGAGTTGATCAAGGACTATTTCGGCAACTACGAGAAGCTGATCTATCTGGCCCAGACCAATGATCCGGAACTCGACAAGGTCGCCGAAAAGGCAGCCAGAATGCTTGGTCTCGTCTATGAACGCCGCGCAACCGGCTATGGCGACCTGACGGCCGGAATGGCGCAGGCGGCAGCACACGCCTGAAGCAATTCCTGACCCCGCCATGCTCTAACCCTGGGTGACAGGCCGCCGAGAACGGGTAAGTTGTGCGCCACAAGGCAACAGGCCCTCCAGCCATTCGAACGTGGAAACACACTGATGACCCCTCGCCTCTTGATAGCCGCACTCGGTCTCCTCTGTTTCGCCCTGCCCGCTCATGCCGATGGCGAGGTACAGAAACTCATCACCCCGGCCGACAAGAAGCGGCTCGACAATTATGGCGAGACGCGCAAGGCGGCGCTTGCCGAGGCGAAAGCTGGAGATGCGGCCGAGGTCAAGCAACTCGACGCCTTGCTGGCAAAACCGCTGGTGGCCTTTTCCGACAAGGACCTGACCGGCAGTTGGCGGTGCCGCACCATCAAGGCCGGCGGGTCTTTGCCGCTCGTCATCTATGGCTGGTTCAAGTGCAAGGTCACCGACGACGGTTCCGGCTGGCGGCTGGAAAAGATCAGCGGCTCGCAGCGCACCAAGGGCCGTTTCTTCGACGATGGCGAGAAACGCGCGATCTATCTCGGTTCCTTCTATGTCAACGATGATCCGGCAAAGCCCTATGGCAGCGGCCCGCAAACCGACCAGGTCGGCTATGCCTTCCGCAACAGCGCCAAGGAATGGCGCATCGAATTTCCGGCGCCCTATTACGAATCGAATCTCGATATCATCGAATTCAAGCGCTGACTGTGTATCGAAGGCTGATCACCAAGGATTAACCCGGACGCCCTAGCATCCCGACCATTATCAAGAACGGGTTGCTTGGAGGG
>NZ_RZRK01000623.1:0-3672 GCF_003997835.1 Mesorhizobium sp. M7A.F.Ca.CA.004.12.1.1 | reverse complement strand
GATGTTCGACCGCCGGAAAGTGCCGGTTCCGCACATCGGTGGCGTAAGCGGCGATTGCCGCCTCAGCCTGCTCACCGAGCTCGGCATAGCGTTTGACGAACTTCGGCCGAAATGAGGTGAAGAGCCCGAGCATATCGTGGCTCACCAGAATCTGGCCGTCGCAAGCTGGCGAGGCACCGATGCCGACTGTGGGTATGTCGATATCGGCGGTTATCTGCCGTGCAAGCTGCTCCGGTATCTTTTCCAGCACCAAGGAGAAGGCGCCCGCTTCGGTTACCGCCCTGGCGTCGCGCCTGATCCGCTCTGCATCGGCTCCCCGGCCCTGCACACGATAGCCTCCAAACGTGTTTACCGCCTGCGGCGTCAGGCCCACATGGGCCATGACAGGTACGCCGCGCGCGGTAAGGAAGCGGATGGTTTCCGAGATGGTCTCGCCGCCCTCGATCTTTACCGCTGAACAACCGGTCTCACCCATCACGCGCGCAGCGTTGCCGAAAGCGTGCTCTGGGCTTTCCTCATAGGAACCGAAGGGCAGGTCGACGACCATCAGCGCGTGTTCAAGGCCGCGGCGAACGGCCTGTCCGTGCATGATCATCATGTCGAGCGTGACCCCCAGCGTCGACGACAGGCCGTGCAGCACCATGCCGACGCTGTCGCCGACAAGAACGATGTCGCAGTGGCGATCGAGCAGCCTCGCGACCGGCGTGGTGTAGGCCGTCAAGCATACAAGTGGCGTCTGGCCTTTTCGCGATCGAATATCTGGAGGAGTCATCCCTTTTATCTGACCAGCCGCGCTCAACCGAGGCCCCTTCCCTTACGTTACCAACAGCGGGTGTCGCGTTTGGCATATTTTTGTGCGACTGCGAAGAGCTAAAAACAGCGCTTGAGTACTCCGGTGTTGACGTGCTGGCTGCCAAGGTTACATTCAATCGATTAAGGCGCTCCGTTGGGCCAACCCGCTTTCGCAAACATGGATCCTCAGACAAGAAGAACCAAGAAAGGCAAAGCCGCCGTCAAAGCTGACGAAGCCAAAGTGGACCTGACTGCCGTCGTGGTCGCCGTAAACGACAGTGAGCCCTGTGTCCTCACAGTCGGTCATGCGGACACCCTCCCTTCCGGACCTTTTGCCCTTGAGCATCGATCACTGCAGTCGGGTTTGAGGGGGTGGGTGGAGCAGCAGACCGGCCATGCACTTGGATACATCGAGCAACTCTACACCTTCGCCGATCGCGATCGCATCGGCACTGAGCGCCACCAGCGCGTCATCTCAATCAGCTATCTCGCATTGACCAGGAAGGAACAGGCAACGAACTCGGCCGCGTGCGGCTGGCAAAGTTGGTACGAATATTTTCCCTGGGAGGACCACCGCTTCGGCACGCCGCCTGTGCTGCTCGATAGATTGCGGCCCCGCCTGATTGAGTGGGCCGGCGGCGCCAGCGAGCCGACCACTCAACGCGAGCGCCGGCAGCGCGCTGCGATAGCCTTCGGCTTCGACGACCGCCATTGGAACGAGGAACTCACGCTCCAACGCTACGAGTTGCTCTATGAAGCTGCTCTGATTGAGGAGGCCGGTGGCGGCAGGGACGCGATTGCGGCCGCGGCTGGCAAACCAATGGTCGCTGACCACCGTCGTATTCTGGCAACCGGGATCGCGCGGCTGCGTTCGAAGATCAAATACCGGCCGGTCGTGTTCGAGCTTATGCGGCCTTCCTTCACGCTGCTGCAACTGCAGCGAACCGTGGAAGCTTTGGCTGGCAGGCTGATCAACAAGCCGAACTTCCGGAGATTGGTCGAGCAGCAGGAACTTGTTGAGGAGACCGGGGAGACCTCCCTCGACACGGGCGGCCGACCGGCGAAGCTTTATCGCTTCCGGCATGCCGTCCTCGACGACAGGGCTATCGCCGGGACAAAATTACCGCTGGCGCGGGCTTGACATACTTATAGTCAAGGTAGATATATTCCCTTATTGTCAAACCGAATATAATCGAGGCGCCAATGACTGGGGCGTTACCTATGGCTGCGTCCCTGTATGAGCGTGTCCGGCGGGTGATCCCACCCGTTGAATGGCCCGCGTTCGCCGGCGATATTGAAGCCATCTTAGCGCTGAAGCGTGAGCGCAATGCGGTGGTGCTGGCGCACAATTACCAGACGCCCGAAATTTTTCATTGCGTGGCAGACATCGTCGGCGACAGCCTGGCGTTGGCCCACAAGGCGGTGACGGTCGACGCCGACATCATCGTGGTTGCCGGCGTTCATTTCATGGCCGAGACGGCAAAACTGCTCAATCCGAACAAGACCGTGCTCATCCCGGATCTCCGCGCCGGCTGCTCGCTGGCCGAATCGATCACGGCAAACGACGTGCGGCTAATGCGGCTGCGGTATCCGGGGGTCCCCGTTGTTACTTACGTCAACACTTCCGCCGCCGTAAAAGCGGAGTCCGACATCTGCTGCACGTCCGGCAACGCCAAGGCGGTGGTGGAATCGCTTGGCGTGGCGCGTGTGCTGATGCTCCCGGACGAATATCTGGCGAGGAACGTGGCAGCCGATACAGACGTCGAGATCATCGCCTGGAAAGGCCATTGCGAGGTGCATGAGCGCTTCACCGCAGCAGACATCCGGGAACTGCGCGATGCCCATCCAGGCGTCATCGTGCTGGCCCATCCAGAATGCCCACCAGACGTTGTCGCGGAGGCGGAGTTCTCCGGCTCGACCGCGGCGATGTCGGATTATGTCGAGCGTGAGAAACCGACGCGTGTCGTCCTTCTGACCGAATGTTCGATGAGCGACAACGTCGCGGTCGCGCATCCCGACGTCGAGTTCGTTCGCCCATGCAATCTGTGCCCGCACATGAAACGCATCAACCTGGCCAACATTCGCGCCGCACTCGAGCAGAACCGGCATGAGGTCCGGATTGATCCCGAAATTGCCGGCCCCGCCCGCCGCGCGGTCGAGCGCATGCTTTCTCTATGAGTCTGGAGGTTCGCGACATCGCCGGGGCGCCGGTCGTCATCGGCGGCGGCATTGCCGGCCTGATGACGGCGCTTCATCTGGCGCCGGAACCGGTCGTGCTTTTGACCAACGCGCCGCTTGGAACCGGAGCCTGCAGTGAACTTGCCCAGGGCGGTCTTGCGGCAAGTCTCGGGGGCGACGACGGCCCAGATTTTCACCTTTGCGACACGATAGCTGCCGGCGACGGACTCTGCGATGAGGCCACGGTGCGGCGAGTGGTACGAGCTGCACCCGAAGCGATTAGGACGATCCAAAGGTTCGGCGTCGACTTCGACCAGCACCCTGACCGCGCGTTGCGACTTGGGCTCGAGGCGGCACACTCGCGACGGCGGATTGTGCATGCAGCCGGCGACGCCACCGGTCGCGAGTTGGTGCGCGCGCTCGTCGCCGCGGTTCGGCGTACAGCCTCGATCACCATTATCGAAAATGTGGAGGTCCGCCGGCTGGTCGTGCAGGACGGGTCGGTCATCGCCGTGGTCGCAGCAGGACGAGCCGGCGCGCTCGCTCTGCCCACGCGTCGCGCGGTGCTGGCGACCGGCGGCGTCGGCGGGCTGTTTTGCGACACGACAAACCCCGCTGGCTCATGGGGTCACGGGCTGGCGCTCGCCGCATGGGCGGGGGCGGAACTCGCCGACTTGGAATTCATACAGTTCCATCCAACTG
>NZ_RZRK01000622.1:0-3676 GCF_003997835.1 Mesorhizobium sp. M7A.F.Ca.CA.004.12.1.1 | reverse complement strand
AATTACGCCATCTGGCGCGACGCCAGGCAGATGGGCGAGGATGCAGAACCCGTCGCCGATGTCAGCGACGCCGACATGCGCGCCCTGGCTGCCGCGGCCCGCGAAGGTGACGGACCCGAACGGGAAGCCTATCGCAAGGCCGGCGAAGCGCTCGGCTACGGCCTCGGCAGCCTGTTCGCGCTGATCGATCCGGCGCCGGTCGCCATGGTCGGTGTCAGCGCCGCCGCCTTCGACCTGATCGAGCCGGCATTGCGGCAAGCGATTGCCCAGACCGCCGGCGGCCAGCATTCCAAATCGATTTCCTTCGACACCGAGCCGAACGAACTGCCGCTGATCCGCGAAGGCTGCGCCATGCGGGCGCTGATCTTCGTCGATCAGGAGATTTTTGCGCCGGGCGTGCAGGCGAGATCCGGTTTCGGCGGCAAGAACGTGGCGTGAGTTCAAACGAGGGAGTTCAGTCCTCTCGGATGGCGTATCCGGCCCCACGGATCGTGCGGATGACATCAGGCATACGGCCATTGTTGACCGCCTTGCGCAGCCGGCCGACATGCACGTCGACCGTGCGCTCGTCGATGTAGATCGTCTCGCCCCAGACATTGTCGAGCAGCTGGCTGCGCGAGAACACGCGGCCTGGATGGCGCATCATGAATTCGAGCAGGCGGAATTCCGTCGGCCCAAGCCGGATCTCGCTCTTCTTGCGATAGACACGGTGCGACTCGCGATCGAGCACGATATCGCCGACCTTTAGCACGCTGGACAGCACTTCCGGCTTGGCCCGGCGCAGCAGCGCCTTGACCCTGGCCATGAACTCCGGCGTCGAGAAGGGCTTGACCAGATAGTCGTCGGCGCCGGTCGACAGGCCGCGCACGCGGTCGCTTTCCTCGCCTCGCGCGGTCAGCATGATGATCGGCAGCCGCTCGGTCTCGGGACGCATTCGCAGGCGCCGGCAGAGTTCGATGCCCGAAACCGCAGGCACCATCCAGTCGAGCACCAGAAGATCGGGAACGTTCTCCTGCAGCCGGATTTCGGCCTCATCGCCGCGCGTCACCACCTCGACCTGGTAACCTTCGGATTCAAGATTGTAGCGGAGCAGCACGCCTAGCGGCTCCTCATCCTCCACCACCATGATGCGTGGTGCGATCATCGGCTGGTCACCCTTGTTATGCCGCTGGCGCGGACATTGCCGTCTCGTCCTGCTTCGGACGATTGGCTGGCAGCTGCGTGCCGGTCAAAACATAGTAGGCATTTTCGGCGATGTTGGTCACGTGGTCGCCGATCCGCTCGAGGTTCTTGGCGCAAAACAACAGGTGCGTGCACGCCGTGATGTTGCGGGGATCTTCCATCATGTAGGTCAGCAGCTCGCGGAACACCGAGGTGTATTTGACGTCGATGCGTTCATCATTGTTTCTGAGCGTGGCAAGCGCTGCCGCGTCAGCGGCGGCATACTCGTCGACGACCCCCTGCACCTGGATCAGCACCAGCTGCGCCATCGCGTCGATCGAATGCGAAAGATCGTGCGGCGTGACGCTCAGCCCGACAGTGCCGACGCGCTTGGCGATGTTCTTGGCAAGGTCGCCGATGCGCTCGAGGTCGCCGGCCATGCGGATCGAACCGACCACCGCACGCAGATCGTTGGCCATTGGCTGGCGCTTGGCGATCAGCGTGATGGCGCGATCGTCCAGCTCGCGCTGGCGGGCATCCATGATCGCATCGTCGGAAACCACGCGCTGCGCCAGCGCATTGTCCGAATTGAGCAAAGCCTTGGTCGAGCCACTGACCATCGAGCGGGCGAGATCGCCCATGTCGCGGATCAGCTGGCTGATCTGCTCCAGATCCTCATCGAAAGATGCAACGGTATGTTCACCCATGATCTTCGTCCCTCATATGCCTGAGCTCAGCCGAACCGGCCGGTGATGTAGTCCTGGGTGCGTTTGTCGTCGGGGGTGGTGAACATCTTGTCGGTGGCGCCCTCCTCGACCAGATAGCCTAGATGGAACATCGCGGTGCGCTGCGACACGCGCGCTGCCTGCTGCATCGAATGGGTGACGATGACGATCGTATAGTTCTGGCGCAGTTCGTCGATCAGTTCCTCGACGCGAGCAGTGGCGATCGGGTCGAGCGCCGAACACGGTTCGTCCATCAGGATCACCTCGGGTGACACGGCGATGGCGCGTGCAATGCACAGACGCTGTTGCTGGCCACCGGAAAGACCCGTGCCAGGTTCCTGCAAACGGTCCTTCACCTCGTTCCAGATCGCCGCCTTCTTCAAGCTCGACTCGACGATCTGATCCATGTCGGCCTTGCGCTTGGCCAATCCGTGGATGCGCGGGCCATAGGCGACGTTCTCGTAGATCGACTTGGGGAACGGATTGGGTTTCTGAAACACCATGCCGACGCGCGCCCTGAGTTCGACGACATCGATGTTCTTGTCGTAGATGTCTTCTTCGTCGAGCGTTATCTTGCCGGTTACCCGCGCGGAATCGATGGTGTCGTTCATGCGGTTGAGGCAACGCAGGAAGGTCGACTTGCCGCAGCCGGAGGGGCCGATCAGCGCCGTCACCTGATTCAGGCGGACGTCGAGATTGACATCGAACAGCGCCTGCTTCTCGCCATAGAACACGCCGACCTTGTCGCCACGCATTTTGATCACTTCGTTCGACTTGGCGTTCATCTTATCGCCCACTGCATTTTCAAGGGACTGTTCGGTCATGATGTTCATACCAAAATGCCTTTTTTCTACCAGCGCCGCTCGAACCGACGCCGAAGCACGATCGCGGTGATGTTCATGGCCATGAGGAAGACGAGCAGGATGATGATCGCGCCCGACATGCGCTCGACGAAGGCGCGTTCGGCCTCGTTCGCCCACATATAGATCTGCACCGGCAGCGCAGTGGCCGGATCGAAAGGCGTCGTCGGTGGATCGGCGACGAAGGCGACCATGCCGATTAGCAGCAGGGGCGCGGTTTCACCGAGCGCACGCGCTAGACCGATGATGGTGCCGGTGAGGATGCCGGGTGCGGCAAGCGGCAGGATGTGCTGGAACACCATCTGCATCTTGGAGGCGCCAAGACCGAGAGCCGCCGAGCGGATCGACGGCGGCACCGCGGCAAGTGCAGCGCGCGTCGCGATGATGATCGTCGGCAGCGTCATCAGTGTCAGCACCAGGCCGCCGACGAAAGCGGCGGAGCGCGGCATGCCCAGGAAATTGATGAACACCGCGAGGCCGAGCAAGCCGAAGACGATTGACGGCACCGCTGCCAGATTGTTGATGTTGACCTCGATAAGGTCGGTGAAACGGTTCTTCTTGGCGAACTCTTCCAGATAGATGGAGGCGGCGACGCCGATCGGCAGCGCCAGGAGCAACACGATCACCATCATATAAAACGAGCCGATGATCGCCACGCCCATGCCCGAGGTTTCCGGGCGGCTGGAGGCGCCGTAGGTGAACAGGCCGCTGTTGAAGTGCTCGGCCATCGCGCCCTCGGCCTTGAGCTTGTTCATCCAGGTGATCTGCTGGTCCGAGACCTTGCGTCGCGCTTCCTCGACACTGAGGTCGATCTGGCCCTTGAAAGCCGAGTCGAGATTGGCGGCGGCGAGGATGTTGACGTTGCGTGTCGTGCCGATCACGGACGGATCGGCGGCAACGATGTCGCGCAACTGGACGCGGGCGCCTTCC
>NZ_RZRK01000621.1:0-3683 GCF_003997835.1 Mesorhizobium sp. M7A.F.Ca.CA.004.12.1.1 | reverse complement strand
GTTCGCGGTGGTCAATTTCCCGCCGCGCCAGATCGGTCCATTCATGTCGGAAGTGCTGACGCTCGGCTTTCCCGACGAAGAGGGCGCGGTGGTGCTCGGCGCGATCGAGCGCAAGGTGCCGGATGGCGGCAGGTTGTTTTAGGCCGCCAGCTTGCGCGTCGTTCCCAGCGCTTCCTCGACCGTGTCGAGGAACATCTCTGCACAAGCCTTCCAGCTGTAGCGCATGGCGCGTTCGCGTGCTTCGGCACGGTCTACATTGAGCGCGGCAAGCGAGGCCTCGCGCAGATCGTTGGAGACCGCGCCGCCAAAGCCGTCGCCGACAATGTCGATCGGCCCGGTCACCGGATAGGCGGCAACCGGCGTGCCGCTGGCCAATGCCTCGATGATGACGTTGCCGAACGTGTCGGTGCGGCTCGGGAAGACGAAGACATCGGCCGAGGCATAGATCTCGGCCAGTTCGTCGTTGGGGCGATGGCCGAGGAAATGCGCTTGCGGATATTTTGCCTTCAGCCTGGCAAGCTCAGGGCCTTCGCCGACGATCACCTTGCTGCCCGGCAGGTCGAGGTCGAGGAAGGCGGAGAGGTTCTTTTCGATGGCGACCCGGCCGACGCAGAGGAAGACAGGGCCGGGAAAGCCGAGATTCTTCTTCTTGTCGGGCCGGAAATGGTTGGTGTCGACGCCGCGCGTCCACGGCCGCAGCTTGGTGAAGCCGCGCGCCGAGAGGTCGTCGGCAAGCGACTGGGTGGCGACCAGCGTGCCTTGGCCGGAATTGTGGAAATCGCGCAGCCAGCGATAGGCCCAGCTTTCCGGCACTGGCAGCCGTGCGCTGAGATATTCGGGGAAGCGTGTGTGATAGCTGGTGGTGAACGGCCGGCCGGCATTGCGGCAATAGCGCCGCGCCATGATGCCGAGCGGCCCTTCGGTGACGATGTGGATGTGGTCGGCCTTGCCTGCGTCGATCAGGCGCGCGACATGGCCGGGCGTGGTCAGCGCCAGCCTGATGTCGGGATAGGTCGGCAAGGGCAGGGTGCGAAAGATGTTCGGCGTCAGGAAATCCACGGCGACATCGAAGGATTTCAGCGTCTCGGTGAGCCGCTCCAGCGTGTGGACAACGCCGTTAACCTGCGGCCGCCAGGCATCGGTGACCATCAATATGCGCATGGCGGCCCTTTGCAGGAAAGGTCGACGGTTGCCTTGAGACGATGCCGGAACGGCGACCAGACCGCTGCTCTCGCTTCGCTCCAGCGCACCCGGACGGGCACGGGGTCGAAGTGAGGCGGCAAGGTCGAATCAATTGAGGTCGCGCGCTTCATGCGCGTTCTTGATCATGGTTTCATGACGGGCGGATGAAGCCTGTTTCCACTTTCGGTATCGTGCCGGTTATGCGGGAACCTTGATGATAGCGCGCAGTCCGCCGAGCGGGCTGTCTTCAAGGGTGATGTCGCCGCCATGGGAACGGGCGATGTCGCGGGCGATCGACAGGCCGAGCCCGGTGCCGCTGGCATCGAGGTTGCGGGCTTCGTCGAGCCGCACGAAGGGTTTGAAGACGTCTTCGCGCCGGTCGGCGGGAATGCCCGGACCATCGTCGTCGATGGTGACCAGCAGCGAGCCGCGGCCATGGGTGGCGTTGACTTCCACCGTCTTGGCATAGCGGAAGGCGTTGCCGATGACGTTGGACATCAATCGGGCAAAGGCGTTCGGCCGCACATGCACATCGGGGTCTCCGGCAAGCGTCGTCGACAGCTTGCGCTTGCGCAGCCTGGCTTCCTCGCCGAGCTTTTCGAAATAGGCCTCGAGATCGAACCGTCCGGCGTCTTCCGAAGCCTCGCCACGGGCAAAGGCGAGATAGCCTTCGAGCATCGACTGCATGTCGTCGATGTCCTGGTCGAGCGCGGCCTTGGTCTCGGCCTTGCCGCCGGAAAGCGCCAACTGCAGCTTGAAGCGGGTGAGGATGGTTCGCAGGTCATGACTGACGCCGGTCAGCATGGCGGTGCGCTGCTCGATCTGGCGCTCGATGCGTTCGCGCATCTGCATGAAGGCAAAGCCGGCGCGGCGAACCTCCTCGGCGCCGCGGGGCCGGAAGTCACGCGGCATCGGCCGGCCCTTGCCGAAACTTTCGGCGGCTTCGGCAAGCATCAGGATCGGCCGGATCTGGTTGCGCAGGAAGGGAATGGCGATCATCAGGAGCACCAGCGAGGTGCCGACCATCCAGATAAGGAAGATGTGGGTGTTGGAGGCATAGGCCTGGCTGCGGCGCACGAAGACGCGCAGCACCTTGCCCTCGAGCTGCACGCGCACCTCGACGATGTTGGAGTTGCCGACCGTGTCGATCCAGAACGGGCGGTTGATCTGGCGGGTGATCTCCGACGAGAGAACATCATCCAAAATCGAGAAAAACGGTTTTGGGCCAGGCGCGGGCAGCGGGTCGGGCGGCAAGAGGTCGACCTTCAACTGCATGCGGTCCTGGGCGATGCGTATGATGTTGGTGTAGTCGGCATCGCGCGGATAGGTTTCGATCAGGTCGATGATGGCGGCGATGTCGCGCACGGTGGCCTGCGACAGGCGCTGCGTCACGGTTGCCCAATGACGTTCCATGAAGACGAAGGCGACGACCGATTGCAGCAGGATCATCGGCGCGATGACGATGATCAGCGAGCGGGCATAGAGCCGCTTGGGCATATACAGCGAGACGAGGCGCCAGAAGCGGTTCCAGGCGCGCGGCACCGCCTTCAGCGTCCGCGCGGCGCGTACGCTCAAGCCGCCATTGCCCGGCTGTTCCAGTTCCGTGGTTGCCATTCGCTCATTTCGCTTGCCCGCAGCCGCTCAGCAGGCCGCAGGCGGCATTCTATTCCACGCTGAGCCGATACCCAATACCGCGCACGGTCTGCAGCCAGACCGGGTTGGACGGATCGCGCTCGATCTTGCGGCGCAGCCGGTTGATCTGGACGTCGATGGTGCGCTCGCCGACCTCCGAATCGTCACCGACAAGCTCGTGGCGGGGTATCGTCTCGCCGGCCCTTGCCGCGAAGATCGCCAGGATCTCCTGCTCGCGGTCGGTCAGCTTCAGCGCCTCGCCGCCACGCTTCAACTCGCGCCGGGCGATCTGGAAGGTGTAGGGGCCGAAGACCAACTGCTCGACCTTGGGCGTGGTCGCCGGGCCACCACGGCGAAGAATGTTGTTGATGCGCAGGATCAGCTCGCGCGGATCGAACGGCTTCGGCAGGTAGTCGTCGGCGCCGGCCTCAAGCCCTGAGATGCGGCTGTCGGTCTCCGACAGGGCCGTCAGCATCAGGATCGGTACGTTCTTTTCGGCTCGCAGCGACTTGGTCAGGTCGACGCCCGTTTCACCGGGCATCATGACGTCCAGCACCAGAAGGTCGAAGTCGAGGCCGGCAAGCTTGCGCCTGGCTTCGCCGGCATTGCCGGCGACGGTGACGCGAAAGCCGTTTTCGGTCAGATACTGCTTGAGAAGATTGCGGATGCGGGTGTCGTCGTCGACGACAAGCAGATGCGGCGCGTCGTCGTCCGGCGCGGCCGCGTGATCGACCCGTTCAGTGCTCTCCATGGCTTTTCCCTGACATTTTTGCGGACCCAACGTCGATCTGCGCCCTCAGTTCCGGATTGACCATCGCTTCGAGGAACCGTTCCACCAAGGTCCGTTCGGTTACTCCGGAATCCCCCAA
>NZ_RZRK01000620.1:0-3685 GCF_003997835.1 Mesorhizobium sp. M7A.F.Ca.CA.004.12.1.1 | reverse complement strand
GTCGCCCAGCTCGCAGGCCGCGACAATGTCCGGCTTTTACCGCGCACCACAGTGTGGGGTTATTACGACAACAACACGCTTGCCGCGCTGGAACGGGTCAGCGATCACAAGGATCAGCCAGGCAAGGGCGAGCCGCGCCATCGCTATTGGGCGATCCGTGCCAAATCCGTGGTCCTGGCCACCGGTGCGTTCGAGCGGCCGCTCGTGTTCCCCGGCAATGACCGGCCAGGCGTGATGCTGGCGCATGCAGCCGAGCGCTATGCCAACGAATTCGGCGTGCTGCCGGGCGAGCGGATCGCGCTGTTCACCAACAATGACAGCGCCTATCGGGCGGCCGTCGCCTTGAAGAAGGCCGGTGCCGCGGTCGTCGCCATCGCCGATGTCAGGCCGGAACTTTCGCCGGAGATGCGCAAGCTGGCCGCGGAAGCCGAGGCCGAGATCTTCGCTGGCCATGCCGTCGTCGCCACCGAAGGTGGAAAGGCGCTGTCCGGCCTCAAACTGCAACGCTTCGATATGGCCAACGGCACGCTCATCGGCGATGCCCGCAGTATCCACGCCGATTGCCTGCTGATGTCCGGCGGCTGGTCGCCGACCATCCATCTGGCCAGCCAGGCCGGCGCCAAGGCGGAATGGAATGCCGCGCGGCAGGCCTTCCTGCCGCCGAAGCCAACACAGAGCTGGATCGGCGCCGGCGCCTTCACCGGCAGTTTCTCCACCGCCGAAGCCATCGCCGAAGGCCGCGCCGCGGGCCTTGCCGCAGCCGGTGGCCCCAGCGCGCCTTCTGTATTGCCGGCGGTGGAAGCCGTGCCCGGCGATCCTGATCCGGCACCGGTGTTCGAGATCAGGGCCAAGGGCAAGAGCTTTGTCGACTTCCAGCACGACGTGACGGCAGAGGACGTGCGGCTGGCGCACCGGGAAGGCTTTGTCTCGGTCGAGCATCTGAAACGCTACACCACGCTCGGCATGGCGACCGACCAGGGCAAGAGCTCCAACGTGCCCGGCCTTGCCATCATGGCCGAAGCCCTGGGCAAGCCCATCCCCGAAGTCGGCACGACGCGCTTCCGGCCGCCCTTTGCGCCGGTGTCGATCGGCTCGCTGGCGGCGGAACGTTTTGGCGATCTCAAGCCCGAACGATTGACCCCGATGCATGATTGGCATCTGGCCAACGGCGCGACCATGTATTCAGCGGGCCTCTGGTATCGCCCGATGATCTACGGCCATGCAGGCGAAACGGTCGAGCAGGCCTATGTGCGCGAAGCCAAGGCGACACGCGAAAGCGCCGGGATCGTCGATGTCTCGACATTGGGCAAGATTGCCGTGCAAGGCCCCGACGCCGCCGCATTCCTCGACCGCGTCTACACCAACATGTTTTCGACGCTGGCCGTCGGCAAGGCCCGCTACGGTCTGATGCTGCGCGAGGACGGCCTAGCCTTCGACGACGGCACCACCTGGCGGCTCGGCGAGCAGGACTTCCTGATGACCACCACCACCGCCAATGCCGGCAAGGTGATGCAGCATCTGGAATATTTCCTCGACGTGATCTGGCCGGAGCTGAAAGTCCACGTCACCTCGGTGACCGACGAATGGGCGGGGGCCGCGATCGGCGGGCCGAAGGCCAGGCAGATCCTCGCCTCTTGTGTCACCGGCACCGCAGTCGACAATGCCACCTTGCCCTTCATGGGCCTCGTGCGCGGCGAGATAGCAGGCGTGCCGGTGATGATCTGCCGGCTGTCCTTCTCCGGCGAAATGGCGTTCGAAGTCTATTCCGGCGCCGGCCACGGCACCCATGTCTGGGAAGCGCTTGTCGAGGCCGGCAAACCGTTCGGGCTGGTCACCTACGGGCTCGAGGCGCTGGGCACCATGCGCATCGAAAAAGGCCATGTCACCGGCGCCGAGATCGACGGCCGCACCACGGCGCGCGACCTGCATCTCGACTGGATGCTGTCGAAGAAGAAGCCGTTCATCGGCTCGGCGATGATGGACCGCGAAGGCCTGATCGCGTCGGACCGCCTGGAACTGGTCGGCCTGATCGCCCTCGACAACCTACCGTTCAATGGCGGCGCGCACATCGTCGAGGAGGTTGACGAGGCCAATCCGCACGGCTCGATCGGTCACATCACCGCCTGCTGCTATTCACCGGCGCTCGGCAGGCATATCGCGCTGGCGCTGGTCAAGGGCGGCAAGGCACTGCAGGGCACGCGCGCTCATGTCTCCGATCCCTTGCGCAACCGGTTTGGACCGGTCGAGATCGTCTCCAACCACTTCTTCGATCCGGACGGGAGCCGCATGCATGGTTGAGCGCCAATCACCCGAACCCTTGTCGCCGCTTGAGCCTGAATTCCATGTCGGCTCGCACGGCAATTTCGAGCACGGCGTCGAGATCATCCTGACCGAGACAAGGCCGGGCTCGATCGTGCAGCTCGCCGCGTGGCCCGGCGAGGAGAAGAAGCTGATAGCAGCCGTCCGCACCGTCACCGGGCTTGCCCTGCCCGATGGCGCCGGCGGCGGCTTGAGCGATGGCGTGAAATCGGTGTTCGGCTTCGCGCCGGGAAAGTTCACCGTTGCCGATGAAGCCGAAGGCCTGGCTGCGGCCTTTGCCAAGGTGGTGACCCCCGCCATTGGCACTGTGACCGACCTCTCGCACGGCCGCACCGCCATCCGCATTGCCGGGCCGAAGGCCGAATGGGTGCTGGCGAAATTCTTCGCCATCGATTTCGCGCTGCCGGCCTTTCCTGTTGGAGCCGGCCGCTCGACCACCCATCACGACATCTTCGCCCAGATCCAGCGCACCAGCGCCGACCAGTTCGACATCTATGTCTTCCGCTCGTTTGCACGCTCGTTCTGGAAGGCGCTCTGCCATGCCAGCGAGGAAGTCGGCTACGAGGTGCAGTAGGCGGCGCGGCCGGATGGCCGCGTTGCCCACATCTGGCATCAACGCCAGCCGCTTCTGCCGCTAGAGAATCTGGCCGCCGGCGCCCATGGTGCGAAAACGTGGCCGCCCAACCGGCCCGAGGGATATGAAATCCCTTCTTCAAGAGTCGGCACATTCGTTTGGTTCGAACATCTCCATGACCGCAGAACTATCCGCCGGCGCCACGGATCGCGCCGATGTGCCGGCCAGAGCCTTGCTCCTGCTGCCGCTGACGGTCGCCTGCGGCGTGTTCATGACCAGCCTCGACCAGAATGTCGTGGTGACCGCGCTGCCGGGCATCAGCGAAAGCCTCGGCCGTCCGCCCAGCCAGCTCGGCCTCTTGATTACCGTCTATGTCGCCAGCCTGATCATCTCGATGCCGCTTGGCGGCTGGGCCGCCGATCGCTTCGGCCTGCGCAACGTCTACTGCTTTGCCTTGCTGGTGTTCGCCGCCTCGTCGGCGCTCTGCGGGCTGTCCGACAACATCTGGATGCTGGTCGGCGCCCGCGCGCTGCAAGGCTTTGGCGGTGCCTTGATGGGCACGCTCGGCCAGGTCGTCATCCTGTCGACCTTTCCGCGCAGCCGAACGCTGAAGATCAACATGTACATCTCGCTGGCCGGCCAGTCCGGACCGTTGGTCGGTCCGCTCGTCGGGGGCGCGCTGACCACCTACATTTCCTGGCGCTGGATCTTCTTCATCAACGTGCCGTTCGCGCTGGCGGCGGCAATTCTTGCCGCCTCGCTGTTTCCGACGATGACCAAGCCCGTGCGCAC
>NZ_RZRK01000061.1:0-13463 GCF_003997835.1 Mesorhizobium sp. M7A.F.Ca.CA.004.12.1.1 | reverse complement strand
GATGTGCATGTTGACCTTGCCGGGCGCGATCATCACCTGCACGTCGACCGGCACGGCCTCGATGCCCTGGAAAGCGACCGTGCGAACCCGCGCCACCATCGTGCAACCCCAATTCAGGCTGGCCCCAGCCCCTGCGATCAGGCCAGGAATGGCCCGCCGGGAAGACAATCACACTTCCCCGGTCAAATCAAGAACATTACGGGAACGCATGACCGCTTGGGTTGCAGCGGAATTGAGCGCGGTTGCAAAAACGGAACATGGTTAAGACAAAATGAAAACGGCTTACCCGCGCTTTCCCTCGACCGCGTCCCAGAACAGGCTGGCGATGTCGGCGCCGCCGAAGCGTTTGACCTCGCGCACGCCGGTCGGCGAGGTCACGTTGATCTCGGTCATGTAGTCGCCGATCACGTCGATGCCGACCAGGATGAAGCCGCGCTCCTTCAGCGATGGGCCGATGCGGGCGCAGATCTCGCGTTCGCGCTCCGTCAGTTCGGTCTTTTCGGCGCGGCCGCCGACATGCATGTTGGAGCGGGAATCATGCTCGGCCGGCACCCGGTTGATGGCGCCAACCGGCTCGCCGTCGATCAGGATGATGCGCTTGTCGCCCTTGCGCACGTCCTTGAGATAGCGCTGTACGATGTAGGGTTCGCGGAACATCTGGCCGAACATTTCCAGCAGCGAGGCAAGGTTGCGGTCGGCCTCCAGCAGATGGAAGATGCCGGCGCCGCCATTGCCGTAGAGCGGCTTGACGATGATGTCGCCGAACTCCTTGCGGAAGGCGGCAACTTCGAGCGGATCCTTGGTGATCAGCGTGTCCGGCATCAGGTCGGCAAATTCGGTGACGAAGATCTTTTCCGGGCTGTTGCGCACCCAGGCCGGGTCGTTGACCACGAGCGTTTTCGGATGGATGCGCTCCAGGATGTGCGTGGTGGTGATGTAGTTCATGTCGAAGGGCGGATCCTGGCGCAGCAGGACCACATCCATCTCCGACAGGTCGGTACGCACCTTCTCGCCCAGCGAATAGTGGCTGCCCTTCTCGTCGCGCACCTGCATTTCCTCGATGCGGGCAAACACCTTGCCGTCGCGCAACGAGAGCCGATCCGGCGTGTAGTGGAACAGCTCATGGCCGCGCCGCTGCGCTTCCAGCGACAGCGCGAACGAGGTGTCGCCGGCGATCGACACGGTGGAGATGTGGTCCATCTGGACGGCGATTTTCAGCTTCATGGCGGGTCTCCGGCGGCTCGGATGGACGACTGTCTTGCCTGTACAGGCTCACTGCCCGTCTGCCAATCGCGACATTCCTGGGATTGGCATCCGACACCCGAATGCGCTGCTTTCATCGATCCTTCGAAACAGTCGCGGTTGCCCCTGGAAAATCGATTTCGCGATACGTTTCCTAAAGGGTTTGCTGCCAGTCTGAAAATAAATTCCGACGTCACAAAACAGGGACACCGATGCAAACTTCGTTTGGCACCGGTCAGGCAAACAGGGAGAGCACGGATCTGGCATTCACAGATCCGTTGACCGGGCTTGGCAACCATCGCCGCTTCTTCGACAAGGTCGATCGCCTGATCGCCGACCGTGCCGACGATCCCGCGCCCTTTACCGTCGGCATTCTCGACCTCGACGGCTTCAAGCCGATCAACGATCTGTTCGGCCACAAGGCCGGCGACGACATCCTGATCCAGGTGGCGATGCGGCTGCGCGCCTCGATGGACGGCCATTCCACGGTCTGCCGCATCGGTGCCGACGAATTCGCCTTTCTCT
Organism: Mesorhizobium sp. M7A.F.Ca.CA.004.12.1.1; assembly: GCF_003997835.1. Taxonomy (NCBI): domain Bacteria; kingdom Pseudomonadati; phylum Pseudomonadota; class Alphaproteobacteria; order Hyphomicrobiales; family Phyllobacteriaceae; genus Mesorhizobium; species Mesorhizobium sp. M7A.F.Ca.CA.004.12.1.1. The sequence continues at coordinate 11,696 of NZ_RZRK01000061.1, read as the reverse complement.
ATCCCCTGGTGTTCAGCGAGGATGCAGCGGCCGAAAAGTCGCGCATGCTGATCGAGATCCTGTCGGCGCCCTATGATGTCGGCGAACGCACCGCCAGGCTTTCGGCCTCGGTCGGCTGCTCGCTGTTCTATTCGGGCGACGAGACCACGGAAATCCTCATCAATAAGGCCGAGACGGCGCTCTATCACGCCAAGCGTTCCGGCCGTGGCCGCGTCGTCGTCTACACCCGTGAGATGGAAGAGGCGGCCAAGCGCGTCACCCGCATCGAACAGGCGCTGCGCCGGGCTGTCTCGGCCGGCGAGGTGGAGCCGCATTTCCAGCCCATCGTCGACCTCAACACGCGCCGCACCATCGGCTTCGAGACGCTGGCGCGCTGGACAGATCGCGACCTCGGCTCGGTGCCGCCGACCGTCTTCATTCCCATCGCCGAGGAGCGCGGCATCATCGGCCCGTTGTCGCAGCTGGTGCTGCGCAAGGCGACCGAAGCGGCCAGAAGCTGGCCGAAGGACCTGTTCCTGTCCTTCAACCTGTCGCCATCGCAGCTCGTCGACCAGAACACCGGCCTGCACATACTGGCGATCCTCGATCGCACCGGCTTCGATCCGCGCCGGCTGGAGATCGAGATCACCGAGACCGGCCTGATGAACGACCCGGCCTCTGCCGCGCAGATCGTCGAGGATCTGCGCCGCGTCGGCATCCGCGTCTCGCTCGACGATTTCGGCACCGGCCAGTCCTCGCTCGGCCGTCTGCGCGAATTCCATTTCGACAAGCTCAAGATCGATCGCGCCTTCGTCTCCTCCATTCTCGACGACCGTCCCTCGGAGCACATCATCCGCGCCATTCTCGCAATGTGCGAGGGGCTCGGCATGGACGTCGTCGCCGAAGGCATTGAGCAGGAAGCGCAGGCCGACCGCCTCGTCCAGTTCGGCTGTGCCGGCGGGCAAGGCTATCTGTTCGGCAAGCCCGTCGATGCCGACGCCACGCTCGGCTATCTCCGTGATTCCTTCCGCGGCGCCCTGCGCGCCAAGGCGATCTGACCGGCGATCCCCGCGATCCGCAATCCCGACGGTGCCGCCATGCGCATCCGGTGCGGCGCATTGTCGTTTTGTCTGACATAAGCCCAGAAATCCGATCTTTCGCCCTTGCCCACGCGCCTTGCGTGGCTAGGATGCGCGCCGATCACGCTACAGCGCCGCGCGTCCTTTCGGACGCGCAAAGGACGCTGTAGCAATTTACATCTTGCGCATGATCCCTTTCCGAAAATCGATCCGATTTTCGGGGTCATGCGCTGGGAGACAGGAACGATGATGCCATCGGCGCATTTTGCCGACCTCGAAGGAGCCTCGGTGCTGATCACCGGCGGCGGTTCCGGAATTGGTGCTGCCCTGACCGAGGGGTTTGTGCGCCAGGGCGCCAATGTCGCCTTCATCGACATCGCCGACGGCCCAAGCACGGCCCTTGCCGACCGCATCGAGAAAGCGTTCGGCAAGCGGCCGCTCTATCTCAAGACCGACCTACGCGACGTCGAGGCCCTGCGGGCGTCCGCCGCGAAGGCCGCCGAGGCGCATGGCGATGTCACTGTGCTGGTCAACAATGCGGCCTGGGATGAACGCCACGCCGTCGAGGACGTGACGGTCGAGTTCTGGGACAACAACCAGGCTATTAATCTCAGGCCGCATTTCTTCACCGCGCAAGCGGTGGCGCCGGGCATGAAGCGGGCGGGCGGCGGCTCGATCATCAACTTCACCTCGACGTCCTATCTGATCAACCACCCCGACATGCCGTCCTACACGGCCGCCAAGGCCGGTATCCTCGGTCTGACCAAGGGGCTGGCCGGCAAGCTCGGTGTCGACGGCATCCGCGTCAATGCCATTGCGCCCGGCTGGGTGATCACCGAGCGGCAGAAGGAGCTCTGGGTGACCGAACAGGGGCTTGCCGCCCATGTCGCCAAGCAATGCATCAAGCAGGTGATGCAGCCCGACGACATCGTCGGCACCGTGCTGTTCCTGGCCTCGGACGCCTCGCGCATGCTGACAGCGCAGATGCTGGTCGTCGATGGAGGTTTCCTGTGAGCCCAGCCGGGAACGCGCCGGCGGTCGCCGCCGTCGACTGGGGCACGACCCGCATGCGGGTCTGGCTGATCGACGGGCAAGGCAAGGTGCTTGCTGAACGCCGTGGCGATGATGGCCTGATCACGGCGCAGCAGAAGGGCTTTTCGACCATCCTCGAAGGGCATCTGGCGGCGATGGGAGCACCAGCGGCGCTGCCCGTCATCATCTGCGGCATGGCCGGATCCCGCCAGGGCTGGCTGGAAGCGCCCTATGTCACCGTGCCGGCGCCGCTTAGCGCCATCCTTGCTGGTGCCGCCAGCGTGCCCGGCCAGAGCCGCGACATCCGCATCGTTCCGGGCCTTGCCCAGCGACTGACTGACGCGCCCGACGTCATGCGCGGCGAGGAAACCCAGCTTGCCGGCGCCGGCCTGCCGGCCAGGGGGCGCCAGCTGGTCTGCATGCCCGGTACCCATTCGAAATGGGTGCTGGTCGAGGACGGTACTGTCACCGGCTTCGGCACCTGGCCGACCGGCGAGCTGTTTTCGGTGCTTGCCGCGCATTCGATCCTGCGCCATTCGCTCGGCGAACATCCAAAGCCCGTCACATCGGACAATCCGTTCTTCCGCCGCTGGTGCGAAACCGCATTGAGCGATGGCGGCGATGTCACCTCGCGGCTGTTTTCCATCCGCGCCGCCGGCCTGCTGCAGGATTTGAAAGCCGACGATGCCGCAGCCTGCCTGTCCGGCCTTCTGATCGGCGGCGAGATCGCCTCCGCCAGCCGTCGGCACGGCGCCGGTGCGGAACCCGTGGTGCTGGTCGCCTCCGGTGCGCTGGGAACGCTGTACAGCGAGGCGCTCGGCCTTGCCGGACTTGAGGTCCGGGCCGTCGACGCGGACGAGGCGGTGCGTGCAGGTCTCGTCGAGGCGGCGCGCGAGAACGGCATGATCGCAAGAATTGGAGCAGCTCGATGAGCCAGACCGCACCGTTTCCAAAACTCAAGCGCGGCCTGGTTGCCATCCTTCGCGGGCTCAAGCCCACCGAGGCGATGGCCATGGGCCAGGCACTGTTCGACGCCGGCATCGAGGCGATCGAAGTGCCGCTGAACTCACCGCAACCGTTCTCGTCGATCGCCCGCATCGTCCAAGTGCTGCCGAAAACGGCGCTGGTCGGTGCCGGCACGGTGCTGACGCCGGCCGATGTCGATGGCTTGCACCAGGCCGGAGGGCGGCTGCTGGTCAGTCCCAACATCGATGCCGAAGTGATGGCGCGCGCCATGCACTACGGCATGGTGACGATGCCCGGCGTGTTCACGCCAACCGAAGCCTTCCAGGCGATCAAGCTCGGCGCCTCGGCGCTTAAATTCTTCCCGGCGAGCGTGCTGGGTGCAGGCGGCATTTCCGCGATGCGCGCGGTGTTGCCGGCGCAAACGCTGGTCGGTGCCGTCGGCGGCGTCTCCGAAAAAGATTTTGCCGGCTACAAGGCGGCCGGCGTGACCGCCTTTGGACTGGGCTCCAGCCTGTTCAAGCCGGGCATGAGCGTCGACGAGGTGGCCGCGCGTGCACATGCTGCCGTCGTGGCCTGGGATGCGGTGTTCGGAGAAGCAGGATGAGCGAAGCGATCGTTACGGTTTTTTCCGATCACGTCTGCCAGCTCGGCGAGGGGCCGAGCTACGATCCCGCCACCGATACGCTCTACTGGTTCGACATCGTCAACGGTCAGCTTCTGCAAAAGCAACTGTCCGGCGGCGCGGCCACCGTCCATGAGCTTGGCCAAATGGCGAGCGCCATCGCCGTCATCGACGACAAGCGCCAGCTTATCGCCGCCGAAACCGGCCTTTATGTCCGTGATGTCGCGACCGGCAAACTGACGCTGCACACGCCTGTCGAGGCCGACAATCCGGTCACACGCTCCAACGATTCCCGGGTCCACCCCTGCGGCGCCTTGTGGATGGGCACCATGGGCAAGGGCGAGGAAAAAGGCGCCGGTTCGATCTACTGGTTTTTCAGAGGCGAACTGCGCCGGCTGTTTTCGGACATCACCGTCTCCAATTCGATCTGTTTTACCGAGGATGGCGCAATCGCCTACTACACCGACACCTCGACCGGGCTTTTGATGCGCGTCGCCTGCGACCCGGCGACCGGCCTGCCTGCCGGTGAGCCAAAGCTGTTCGTCGATCACCGCTCGGCCAAGGGCTATATCGACGGATCCGTGCTCGACCGCGACGGCATCCTGTGGAATGCCGTCTGGGGCGGCAGCGTCATCGAAGCCTATGGACCCGACGGCAAGCTCGTCCGCACGGTCGCCATGCCGGTGACGCAGCCATCCTGCCCGGCCTTTGTCGGCGCCAAGGCTGACCGGCTGGCGGTCACCTCCGCCTGGTCGGGCAAGGATGAGAAGCAGCGTCTGCTGGATCTGCAGGGCGGCATGACCTTTCTGCTCGATATTCCCGTCAACGGCCGCTTCGAGCCGCGCGTGCTGATCGCCTGAACGAACTGGATTCTGCGGTCGGACGGTGCGTTGTCACGCAACCGCCCGCGCCGTGTCGGTTTCGCGAGAGCCTGACGCCTCGACCGTGCGATGGTAGGCAATCGCACTGCCGGGGAACGTTCATCTCATGCCGAGCCGCCAGCCAAGACTGATCCTCGTCCATGAGCCGGAGAAGGCTTGTTTCGACCGTCTGGTCGCCGACGGTCATGCACCGCAGCGCGCCGCCGAAATCGCGTCCTATCTGGCGCAGTCTACCGATCTCGCTCCTGAATTCGAGGCGCTTGAACGCGCCTGCCAGGCACGCGGCCTGTCGTTTGCGCCAGTGGCGCTGGACGACGCCGCAACGGTGCTCGCCGAGGAGCACCCCAGCACGACGCTGGTCTGGACGCTGACCGACGGCATCGCCTATTTCCGCGGCGGCGCGGCGCCCGCTCTGGCGCGATTGGGCGGTTTCAAGACGGTCGGCGCAGATGATGCGCTGTTCGCGCTCTGTCAGGACAAGTTCCGCTCCGGAGCCGTGCTCGGCGCACTCGGCATGCCGGTGCCGCAGGCCGGGCTCGCGCGCGACGGCCAATGGCTGGTCGAGCCGCCGGCCTCGCCCGCCGGCTGGTTCGTCAAGCCCAATCGGCTCGGCGCCAAGATCGGTATCTGGCCGGACTCGCGTGTGGCCGACCTCGGCCATGCGCTGGAGCTTAGCCGGCGCGTCTTTTCGGCCTATCGCGACGATGTCGTCGTCCAGCCCTATGTCGCCGGCCGCAATGTGCGCGCCAGTTTCCTCGGCCTGGTGCCTGGCGCCGGGGTCGAAGCCCTTGGCGTGGCTTTTGTCGATTCAGGCGCCGATTTCCAGACCATGGCCGACAGCCTGGCGCTCTACGGCGACACCGGGGAGGCAGCGAAAGCGGCGGGACATTACGCCGAGCCGGAACTCGTCGCGGTTGCCGACAGCCAGCCGGCCGCCGACACCAGGATTCGCGCGATCGCCGAGCGGCTGATGGGCGGGCTCGGCCTGCGCGATGTGTTTTCCATCGATCTCAGGGTCGAGGCCGACGACACCGTCCACCTCATCGAGTTCGAGGTCTGCCCCGGCCTGCCCTGCTTCGATTTCCGCGCCTATTGCCGCCAGCAATGGGGCCTCGAGCTGGCCGACGCCATGGCCAAGACAGCGGCGAGCCGGCTGATCGGCCAAGAGCATCGCGCCTGAAGGCGCGAGGGCAGATCGCGGGCCGACGGGCGGACGCGTTTCACTGCGGCATTCGCTCGACCGCCTGCAAGGACGGATCCATCTTGTCCCAGGCATGGCCGTGGCTCGTGTAGGTCACCATCTGCGGGCTGAACTGTTCCGGATCGTCGAGGCTGGCCGCGTGGACCACTATCAGCTCGGGCATGGCGACGGGTATCAGAAAGACCGGCGTTCCGCAGGTTGGACAGAAGGTGTGGATTTTTTCGTTGCCGCTGGCGCCCGCCACGCGCCAGGTGCTCACCTCCCCGGTGATGGCCATATCGGCACGCTGGCCGAAGGTCAGGTAGGATCCGTGGCCGGTGCCTGAGCGCTTCTGGCAATCGCTGCACTGGCAGTGGTTCTGGAAGATCGGCTCGTCATTGGTTTCGTAGCGGATCGCGCCGCATGCGCAGCCGCCGGTATAACGCTTGGTCATTGTCATTCTCCACGGGCCTGATTCTGCTTGAGGTCGCAACATCAGGCCGATTTCGGCTTGGCGAAAATGTCGATGCCGCTGCCGGTTTCGAGGAAGGATTTCAGGCTCGACAGCACCGCCGGCCAGCCCTGGCTGACGCCTTTCGCCATGCCGCTGCCGGCTTCGAGCTCGTCATGGCTGACGGTCAGCCGCACCATGGTGTCGTATTCCTCGATGGCGAACGTCACCCGGCTGGTTTTCGACGGATCGTCGGCCTGCGAAGCATTCGCCCAGGTGATGACAAGGCGGGTCGGCGGCGAAATCTCGACGACCTCGCCGACGAGCTCTACGGTCTGTTCGTCATTGGCGCGGATATGTTCCCATTTCGAGCCCGGCGTCCATTCGGAGACGTTCTCGTGGCCCCAGTAGCGCTTCGCGATCTCGGGCTTGATTATGGCCTCGAACACCTTCTGCGGCGTTGAGCGGATATAGGTCACGTAGACAAAGCTGGTCGTTTCCCTGGTCATCGGTCTTCTCCTTCGAGTTCTTGCTTCAGGTCGTGCAGCAGGCTGAGCCGCTGCCGTTCGAATTTCCGTACCCAGCGCTCGTAGACTTCGTGCAGCGGCACGGGATTGATGAAATGCAGCTTTTCGCGGCCGCGCTTGACCGTGCTCACCAGATTGGCCGCCTCCAGCAGGTCGAGGTGCTGGGTGGCGGATTGCCTGGCCATGTCCAGATGGTCGCAAAGCTGACTGAGCGTCTGCCCGTTCTGCTCGCACAGAAGGTCAAGCAGCCTTCTGCGTGTCGGATCGCCCAGCGCTTTGAAAATCTTGTCGGCGTCCATCTGCCTCACCTTGTTGTAGGCACAATATGCAGGTAAATACCTGCATGTCAACCGGCGATCCGACCCGCGTGAATGACCGCTCGTCGGCACGGCTCCGCACCCGGCAACTGCGCCAGGCAGATGACCGTGAAATCGCGGAGCAAAGATATGTAAAATGCGCCTGCGGGGCTTCAAACGCCGCCAGGCTTTATCCGATTTTGAGCAATGATCTCCGGCGAAAACCGGAATGACTTCTTCGGAACTATGCTTGCAAGGACATCAGGCGCCCTCGACCAGGACGATTTCGCCGTCGGCGACCTTCTGACGGATGGCGACGGCGCGCTGGTATTCCGGCGAATGGTAGCAATCATGCGCGGCGGCGAGCGATTCGAACTCTATGATGACGTTGCGTGCCCGGCCGGGGCCTTCGGCCTTTTCATGCTCGCCGCCGCGCGCCAGGAACTTCGCACCGAAGCGCTCGAAGGCAGGCTTGGCGGCGGCGACATAGTCCTTGTAGCCTTCCGCGTCGCGCACATCGACACGGGCGATCCAGTATCCCTTGGGCATTTTCTTGGTCTCCGAACTTGTTCTTGGAAATCTCAGGCCGAGCGCATCTCGTCGAGGATGGCTTCGGCCGCTTCCCGTTTGTTGTCCGCAGCAATGATCGGCCGGCCGACGACGAGGTGGCTGGCGCCGTTGCGGATCGCCTGGCCCGGCGTCACGACGCGCTTCTGGTCGCCATGGTCGCTGCCCGCCGGCCGGATGCCGGGTGTCACCACCGCCATGTCGGGTCCGACGATGCGGCGCACCGCCTCGGCCTCCGCGGCCGAGCAGACGATGCCGCCCATGCCGGCATGCAGCGCCTGTTCCGAGCGCCGCAGCACCAGCGTATGCGGGTCGTACTCGTAACCGACATCGATCATGTCCTGCTCGTCCATCGAGGTCAGCACGCTGACGGCAAGCAGGCAAAGGTCGCTGCCGCGCGCTGCTTCCACCGCCGCCGCCATCGCCTTGGGATAGGCGTGGATGGTCAGCATGGTCATGCCCATCTTGACGATGTTCTCGACGCCCTTGGCCACCGTGTGGTCGATGTCGAGCAGCTTCATGTCGAGGAAGACCTTGGTGCCGCCGCTGGTCAGTTCCCTGGCGAAATCGAGCCCGCCGGCGAAGGCAAGCTGGTAGCCGATCTTGTAGAAGGAGACGACGCCGTCGAGTTCGCGCACCGCCTGCTCGGCTTCTCTCACTGTCGGCACGTCGAGGCCGACGATCAGCCTTTCCTGCATGGATTGGGCCTGCAAGGTGCTGGCAATCATGTCTCTATCCGGGTGGACAGCATGCGCGAGGTTTCGATCAGCGTGCGGCATAGATGCTCCATCGATTTGTACAGTCTTTCGTCACGGAAATTGCCGTCCTCGTCGAAGGCGCTGCCACCCTCGGGCACCGAGCATTCCGGCGTCACCACCTCCATCTGGCAACGTACCAACACGGCGCGCAGATGGTTGATGCAGCGGATGCCGGCAAAGTGCCCGCTGGAGGACGAACAGAGGCCAACGACCTTGCCGGCAAGTGGCCTCACCGGCCGCCCGCCATCCCTGCGCACCCGGCTCACCCAGTCGATCGTGTTCTTGAGCAGCGGCGGAATGGAGCCGTTATATTCGGGCGTGGCGATCAGCAGCCCGTCATGGGCGATCACCAGACGGCCGAGTTTCTGGGCGTTTTCGGGAACGCCTTTTTCCTTTTCCAGATCCTCGTCCAGGATCGGCAAGGGATAGTCGGCAAGCGAGATGCGGGTCACCTCGGCGCCTTGCATGGCAAGTTCCTTCTGCGCCACGTCGGCCGTCCTGCCGCTATAGGCGCCGCTGCGCACCGAGCCGGCGAAGACGAGGATTTTCGGGATCACTGCCATTGGCCACCCTTGCTCCCGGACAGGTACAGCCAAGGATCGAGCAAATCAACGCCAACTTCGTCATCCCTGGGCGAAGCAGGAGCGAAGCTCCGTCGCGGAGACCCTGGGATCCATTCCGTGACCTTGACCGTAGAGTGCGGCGGAACAGAACTCTGCGCCGTGGCGTGCACTCGGAAGTCGCGGCATGGATCCTCGGGTCTGCGCTGCGTCGCTGCGCTCCTTGCTCCGCCCGTGGATGACGAAGTCATAGAGTTTGCGCGAGTCGCCGAGCGGTTCCGCTCCGAGAAACTAATGCGCTTCGCGGCGGTAGATCCACAGCTGGGTCGGCGGGATGTTGCGAAGGATGAAATCGAAATGCTTGACCGTATAATTGCCACGGCCGGCCGGGATCGGCGACATCGGGCCGTAGGTCAGCTGCACGATCGGCCGTCCGGCCGGGATGCGGTCGAGCAGGCTCTCGATATAGGCAATGCGCTGGGCGACCGGGAAGTTGAGCAGCGGCACGCCGGAAACGACGGAATCGAAGATCATCCCGCTCTTGTCGCCAAGCGTGGCGTTGAGATTGAAGGCATCGCCCTCGATGACGTTGACGCCGGGATAGAGCCGCCGCAGATGACGGACGAAATCCGCGGAATACTCGACCGCGTAGAGGTTTTCGGGCCGCACGCCCTGAGCGAGGATGGCGCGGGTGATCACGCCGGTACCGGGGCCGACCTCAAGCACCGGCAGGCCGGATTTAGGATTGACGATCGAGGCCATTTTGCGCGCGGTGACCGAACTGGTGGGCACGATCGAACCAACCGCCTTCGGCTTGTCGATCCAGCCCTTGAAGAATTTGAGTTCGTCGTCGAACTTTTCGACAAGCGCCTTCCGCAGTCCAGGGCCACGTGTCATGCAAGCTCTCCTCAGCGCTTCCCGCAAAGTTACTTAGCACCTGAGCGGTGCTAGGCAAGGCGCGGCCGGACGCATGTCGTGGATAAGATAATTTTCGTCGCGTCTCAAGGGGTGACGCGATTCAAGGATTTACGCGTTGCAAATCGGCTTAGGCTGGCCAAAGTGCATCAACGTTCGCCAAAGGACTCGAAAAAATCCTTCATGCGGGCAAAAAAGCCGCTCGATTGGGGCGAATTGTCCTGCGAGGAGAGCTGTTCGAACTCCTCCAGCAGCTCACGCTGGCGGCGGGTCAGGTTCTGCGGCGTCTCGACCGCGGTCTGGATGTAGAGGTCGCCGACATTGGGCTGACGCAGCACAGGCATGCCCTTGCCCTTGAGACGGAACTGGCGCCCGTTCTGCGTGCCCTCGGTCACCTTGACCTTTGTCTGCGTGCCGTCCAGCGTCGTCACCTCGAAGGAGCCGCCAAGGGCTGCCGTCGTCATCGAGATCGGCACCTTGCAATACAGGTCGGCGCCGTCGCGTTGGAAGAACTCGTGCGGTTTGACCGCCAGGAAAATATAGAGGTCGCCCGATGGCCCGCCGCGCAGGCCGGCTTCGCCCTCATTGGCAAGGCGGATGCGGGTGCCGTCCTCGATGCCGGCCGGGATGTTGACCGACAGCGAACGCTCCTCGGTGACGCGGCCCTGGCCGGCGCATTTCGGGCACGGATCCTTGATTGTCTGGCCGCGGCCCTGGCATTGCGGGCAGGTCCGTTCGATCGAGAAGAAACCTTGCGTGGCGCGCACCTTGCCGTGGCCGTTGCACATCGAGCAGGTGACGGGCTGGGTGCCGGGCTTGGCGCCGCTGCCCGAACATTCAGAGCAGGAGATCGACGCCGGCACCCGGATCTGCGCGGTCTTGCCGGCAAAAGCCTCTTCCAGGGTGATTTCCATGTTGTAGCGCAGGTCGGCGCCGCGTTCGCGGCCGCCCGACGAACGGCGCTGGCGCCCGCCCATCATGTCGCCGAAAATGTCCTCGAAGATATCGGCGAAACCGCCGGCGCCAAAACCTTGCGCGCCGCCATTCATGCCGCCCTGTTCGAAGGCGGCGTGGCCAAAGCGGTCGTAGGCCGCGCGCTTCTGCGGGTCTTTCAGCGTCTCGTAGGCTTCGTTGATTTCCTTGAACTTGTGCTCGCAGGAATGATCGCCGGGGTTGCGGTCGGGATGGAACTGCATGGCGAGCTTGCGGAAAGCGCTCTTGAGCTCCTTCTCGTCGGCGCCTTTTTGGACGCCCAGCGTCTCGTAGAAATCAGCTTTCATTTTTTCCCGCTGTCCGGATGCTCAACGTCTTGAAGCATTGTTGCGTCTCTTTGCCGGCACTGACGCTTCGATTTAGGTGCGATGGTAGGGGGATGCCAGTGTCGACGCGGCTTTGCCTGCATTTTTTCAACCAGGCCCGCTGTTTTTCTGCAAGGGGTTGCAATAAAGCCCGGCCTTCTCCGGGCTTTTCGCTTTACCTTGCCGTCAAACGGTTCAGGCCGACTTCTTCTTGTCGTCATCCTCGTCGATTTCCTCGAAATCGGCGTCGACAACGTCACTGTCCTTGGCGGCGTCCGCCTTGGCGTCGGCTTCCGCCGCTTCCTTCTGCGAAGCCTCGTACATGGCCTGGCCAAGCTTCATCGAAGCCTCGGCAAGCGCCTGGCTCTTGGCTTCGATGTCGGCCGGGTCGTCGCCTTCGGTCGCGGTCTTCAGCGCCGCGATCGCGTCGGAGATCGCCGTGCGCTCGCCTTCCGAAACCTTGTCGCCATATTCCTTCAGTGACTTCTCCGAGGAATGCAGCAGCGCTTCGGCCTGGTTGCGGGCCTCGACCAGCGCCCGCCGCTTCTTGTCGGTCTCGGCGTTGGCCTCGGCGTCCTTGACCAT
>NZ_RZRK01000619.1:0-3687 GCF_003997835.1 Mesorhizobium sp. M7A.F.Ca.CA.004.12.1.1 | reverse complement strand
GAGGGGCACGCTGCTTATACCCGCCAATTTGCCGAAGGCTGGCGGGACAGCGGGGAGCGCGAAGGATCGCCGACGTCCGCTTTCGTTCCGCCCTTGGCATGGCCTTGCCTACTGAAAATTGCGGCCCTTGGGCATGACCCTTTCCGCTTCTTCCGACAGCGTTGCGAGATCCTGCCGGATCGGCGCGCTTTGTTTGGCGGGGCTGGAGCGATCCGAACCGTCCTTGGCGAGGTCTCTCGGAGGAACCGCTGGTGCGGCCCCGCTGACCTTCTCCAGAAGCACGGTCAGCCAGGGCGTCAGATCCTCGATCCTCTCGGCGACGATGTGGACCACGCCCGATTCCGACTGCAATTTTCCGGTGACCTTGACGAACCGGGCGCCCATGACGATCGGCCGGTAACGGTCGAAGGGCCTTTGCCAGAAGATGACGTTGGCAACCGCCTTGTCGTCCTCCAGCGTCAGGAAGATCGCATTGCCCTTGCCGGGGCGCTGCCGCACCAGCACGAGGCCGGCGACGGAGACGCGCCTGCCGTCGCGCACGGAAGGCAGGTTCGCATTGGGGATGACGCCGGCGCGGTCGAGCCGCTCGCGCAGGAAGGCGACCGGATGCGCCTTCAGCGACAGGCCGAGCGCGCGGTAATCATGGATGACATGCTCGCCGAGCGGCATTTTCGGCAGCTTCGTCTCAGGCTCCAGCTCGCGCAGGCGAAGCGCCGGCTGGTCGAACAGCGGCAGCCTTTCGGCGGCGCTCTTGCCGTCGAGCGCGCGCACCGCCCACAAGGCTTGGCGACGATCAAGGCCGAGCGAACGGAAGGCATCGGCCTGCGCCAGCCGCTCGATGTCGCCGACATCGAGGCCGGAGCGCAGCCAGACATCCCTGACGGATACGTAGCCTGAGCCGCGCTGTTCGACGAAGGCCGCCATGCGCTCCTTCGACAGGCCCTTGATCTGGCGGAAGCCGAGCCGCACGGCATGCTTCGTCTCGATGACGCCGCGCATCTCGGCATGGCGTGGGAGGATGCGGGCCGGATCGAACGGCGCCTTTTCCAGCGTGCAATCCCACACCGAAAAATTGACGTCGACATCGCGAATGTCGACGCCATGGTCGCTTGCGTCGCGCACCAGCTGGGCCGGCTGGTAAAACCCCATCGGCTGCGAATTCAGGATCGCGGCGCAGAACACGTCGGGATAGAAGGTCTTGAACCAGCAGGAGGCGTAGACGAGCAGGGCGAAGGAAGCGGCATGGCTTTCGGGAAAGCCATATTCGCCAAAGCCCTCGATCTGCTTGAAACAGCGCTCGGCGAAGTCCTTCGTGTAGCCCTTGCCGACCATGCCATTGATCATACGGTCGCGGTAATTGCCGATGGTGCCGGTGCGCTTGAAGGTGGCCATGGCGCGGCGCAGTTCATCGGCCTCGCCCGGTTTGAAACCGCCGGCGACGATGGCGATATTCATCGCCTGCTCCTGGAACAGCGGCACACCTAGTGTCTTGCTGAGGATCGCCTCCAGCTCCGGTTTTTGATACTCGGGTTTTTCCTTGCCCTGCCGGCGGCGCAGATAGGGGTGGACCATGTCGCCCTGGATCGGGCCCGGCCGCACGATCGCCACCTCGATGACAAGGTCATAAAAGGTTTTCGGCTCAAGGCGCGGCAGCATCGACATCTGCGCCCGCGATTCAATCTGAAAGACGCCCAATGTGTCGGCACGGCAGATCATATCGTAGACCCGGGCGTCTTCTGCCGGCAGGGTGGCCAGCACATAAGGTCGGCCGTATTTGTCTCGCGCCTTTGGATAGTGGTCAGTAAGCAAGGTGAAGGCGCGCTGGAGGCAGGTCAGCATGCCGAGCGCCAGCACGTCGACTTTCAGGATCTTCACCGCGTCGAGATCGTCCTTGTCCCATTCGACCATCTTGCGCTCGTCCATCGCCGTCTTGACGATGGGCACGATCTCGTCGAGCCGGTCCCTGGTTATGACGAAGCCGCCGACATGCTGCGACAGATGGCGGGGGAAGCCCATGATCTCATTGGCACGCTCCATCACGTGCCTCGACACCGGATCGGTGCGGTCGAGGCCGCCGGCGCGGGCTTCCTTCTCGCCAAGCTCCGATGTCGACCAACCCCAGATCGAGCCGGAAAGCGATGCCCTGACATCCTCGGACAGGCCCATCGCCTTCGACACTTCGCGCAGCGCCGAACGGCCGCGATAGCTGATGACGGCGGCCGCAAGTGCCGTGCGCTTGCCGCTGTATTTCTCGTAGATGTACTGGATTACGGTTTCGCGCTTTTCGTGCTCGAAATCGACGTCGATATCCGGCGGCTCGTTTCTCTCCTCGGAAATGAAGCGCTCGAAGAGCGAATCGATTTTTTCCGGTCCTACTTCGGTGATGCCGATGCAGAAGCAGACGACCGAATTGGCGGCCGATCCACGTCCCTGGCAGAGAATATCCTTGTTGCGCGCGAACTTGACGATGTCGTAGACAGTCAGGAAATAGCGGGCATAGTTGAGGCGTTCGATCAAAGCGAGCTCTTCCTCGATGCGCCTGGTCACCGAATCCGGCACACCCGCCGGATAGCGGTTGGCCGCTCCCTCCCGCGCCAGCCGCTCCAGTTCAGCCTGTGGGCCAAGACCCGATTCCGTCGGCTCGTCCGGATAATTGTACTGAAGGTCGCTCAACGAAAAGGTCAGTTCTTCCGCAAACCGCAGCGTCTCGGCCAGCGCTTGCGGATGCCTGCGGAACAGGCGCGCCATCTCCATTGGCGGCTTCAGATGACGCTCGGCATTGGCGCTGAGTTGCAGCCCGACCTCGGCGACGGGCGTGTTGAGGCGGATCGCGGTCAGCACGTCCTGCAGCGGGCGCCGTTCGGCCGTGTGGTAGAGAACGTCGTTGGTCGCCATCAGCGGAATACCGACGCTCTCGGCAAGCGCCGCGGCCTGCTCGATGCGGAAACGGTCATTGCCGGCGTAGTCGGGCGAAACGCCAAGCCGCAGGTACCTGCCGAAGCGGCCTTTGAGGTCTCCAAGCAGGGGAAGACTATCTTCCGCGCCCGCCGACAGACCGGGCAGGACCGCCAGCGACATCAGGTCACCCCATTCGAGGAGGTCGCCGCGCTGGAGAAGGGTGGCGCCTTTTTCGTTCTCGTCGCGCAGATTGGCTTGGGTAAGCATGCGGCACAGATGTCCCCAGCCCTTGCGGTCCTGGGGATAGGCGAGGATGTCCGGCGTGCCGTCGCCGAAAACCAGCCGGCAGCCGGGGTGATAGGAGAGCTTTTCGACCTTGGCCTGCTGCCAGGCGCGCACCACGCCGGCCACCGTGTTGCGGTCGGCAAGCCCGATCGCGGAGAAGCCCAGGAGCTTGGCCGCGACCACCAGCTCCTCCGGCTTGGAGGCGCCGCGCAGGAAGGAGAAATTCGACTGGATGCCGAATTCGGCATAGGGGATGACGGTCAGCGCGTTCATGCGAAGACACCATGCATGAACCAGCGCGGCGGTACCTGCGTGTTGCCGTAAAGACCTTGCCGGTAGAGCCAATAGCGGCGGCCATCGGCATCCTCGATGCGGAAATAGTCGCGCGTCGATGCCGCCTCGTCGCTTGGCGCTTCCCGCCACCATTCGGCGGCGATGCGTTCCGGCCCTTCGGCGCGCGTGACCCGGTAGAGCGCGCGCCGAAGGGCCGGAACGCATCGCCGC
>NZ_RZRK01000618.1:0-3692 GCF_003997835.1 Mesorhizobium sp. M7A.F.Ca.CA.004.12.1.1 | reverse complement strand
ATAGGGGCGGTTGGGGGGGCGGCGCTATGCCTCGATAGGTTCGCGCTGCCCCTCATCTGCCTGCCGGCATCTTCTCCCCGTGAACGGGGAGAAGGACGCTTGTCGCCAATTCCGGCGCTCCTCCAGGAGACGATTTAGCACCCAATGACTTATGCCGTGTCTGAAATCCGATCCGCAGGCCAGCCGCGAAAGAAGCGGCTGTCGCATGCCGCTATCGAACCATGGCTGTATCTCAGCCCGGCGATCATCCTTCTGGTCGTGGTGCTGCTGGTGCCGCTGGTCATCGGCATCAGCTACTCCTTCCGTAAGTTCTCGGCGTTCAAATCGGAATATGTCGGGCTTGGACAGTATCAGGCGATGCTGTCGGATCAGGTGCTGGGGCAGGCACTGGTCAACACGTTGTGGTGGACGGTCGCCAGCCTGTTCTTCCAGTTCTTCCTCGGCCTTGGCCTGGCGCTGCTGCTCGACAAGCCGTTTCGCGGCCGCAAGGCTGTGCAAGCCCTGGTGTTCCTGCCCTGGGCTGTGCCGTCCTTCCTGTCGGGCCTGACCTGGGCCTGGCTGTTCAATCCGATCATCGGCCCGTTGCCGCACTGGCTGTTTGCACTGGGGCTGAAGGCCGAACCGACCAATGTGCTTTCCGATCCCGCCACCGCCATGTGGGGGCCGATCGTCGCCAATATCTGGTTCGGCATTCCGTTCTTCGCCATCACGCTTTTGGCGGCGCTGAAATCCATTCCGTCGGAACTGCATGAGGCAGCGGCCATCGACGGCGCTTCGCCATGGCAGCGCTTCACCAAGGTGACGCTGCCGTTCCTGGCGCCGACCATCGCCATCACTGTGATGTTGCGCACCATCTGGATCGTCACCTTCGCCGACCTGATCTTCGTCATGACGGAGGGCGGACCGGCCGGCTCGACCAACACGGTGCCGGTCTACATCTATGTCAGCGCCTTCAAATCGCTGGACAAGGGCTATGCCTCGGCGGTGGCGGTGCTGCTGCTCGTTCTGCTCATCGCCTATGCGATTGCGCTGATCGGCATCCGCCGCACGTTGGTGAGGCACGTCTGATGATAGCAGGACGTTCAACCTCGCAGCGCTTCTTCGGCGGCATCGGCCTCTACGCGGCAATCGCGGCTTACGTGCTGTTTGCCCTGTTCCCGATCTACTGGACGCTGAAGATCTCGGTCACGCCGGAGCGGCTGCTCTATTCCGAAGGCATCACCTTCTGGCCGTCGCACATGACACTGCAAAACTTCGTTACCGTGCTCGAGGCCACCGATTTCCCGCGCTATTTCCTCAACAGCGTCATCGTCTCGGTCTCGACGGCGGCACTGGTGACGATCATCGCCACGCTCGCCGGCTATGCCATGTCGCGCTTCACCTTTCGCGGCAAGGCAGCCCTGGCGCTGATGTTGCTGCTCACCCAGACTTTTCCGCTGGTGATGGTCATTCCGCCGATCTACCGCGTGATGGGGCAGATCGGCCTGATCAACAGCCTGACCGGGCTGATCATCATCTACACCGCCTTCAACACGGCCTTTGCCACCTTCCTGATGCAGTCGTTCTTCGACGGCATCCCCAAGGATTTGGAAGAGGCCGCGATGATCGACGGCTGCACCCGCGCGCAGGCCATGCGCAAGGTGATCGTGCCGCTGACGCTGCCCGGCATGGGCGCCACGCTCGGCTTCGTCTTCACCGCCGCCTGGAGCGAGCTTCTGTTCGCGCTGATGCTGATTTCCAGCGACGACCAGAAGACCTTTGCCGTCGGCTTGCTCACCTTCATCGGCAAGTTCGCCGTCGACTGGGGACAGATGATGGCGGCGTCCATCCTGGCGCTGATCCCGGTCTGTATCTTCTTCGCCTTCCTGCAACGCTATCTCGTCACCGGCCTTACCGCCGGCGCCGTCAAAGGATAGATCGATGGCCTCTGTTACGCTCGAAAACGTCCGCAAGGACTATGGCGCCGTCCGCGTCCTGCACGCGGTCGACCTTGAAATCGCCGATGGCGAGTTCGTCGTCCTGGTTGGGCCGTCAGGCTGCGGCAAGTCCACGCTCTTGCGCATGATCGCCGGGCTGGAGGAGGCTTCCGGCGGCGAGATCCGCATCGGCGAGCGGCTGGTCAATGACGTGGCACCCAAGGACCGCGACATCGCCATGGTTTTCCAGTCCTACGCGCTCTATCCGCATATGGACGTGTCGAAGAACATGGGCTTCAGCCTGCTCCTGAAGAAGGCGGAGAAAACGACGATCGACGCCAGGGTGGACGGCGCCGCCAAGCGGCTCGGGCTCGACACGTTCCTGCAACGCCTGCCGCGGCAACTGTCCGGCGGCCAGCGCCAGCGCGTCGCCATGGGGCGTGCCATCGTGCGCGATCCCAAGGTTTTCCTGTTCGACGAGCCGCTGTCGAACCTCGACGCCAAGCTGCGCGTCCATATGCGCGCCGAGATCAAGGCGCTGCATCAGCAGCTGAAGACGACATCGGTTTATGTCACGCATGACCAGATCGAGGCGATGACCATGGCCGACCGGATCGTCGTCATGCATGACGGGTTGATCCAGCAGGTCGGCGCACCGCTCGATCTCTATGATCGGCCGGCCAACATGTTCGTCGCCGGTTTCATCGGTTCCCCCGGCATGAATTTCCTGCCGGCGATTGTTTGCAAGGGTGGTACCCCGGAGGCTGTACTGACCGATGGCCAGGCGCTGCGGCTGCCGGAAGGCCTGCCGCTGACGGACGGTGACGCCATCACCGTCGGTCTGCGGCCCGAGCATATCAAGTTGGCGGATGAGGGCGCGTTGAAGGGCGAGGTGGGTGTGGTCGAGCCTCTCGGGCTTTCGACGCAGTTCTACGTCAAGCTGGCCAGTCAGCAGCTTTGCGTCTTTGCCATGGGCCGTGCCGGCGTGAAGCCAGGCGACGAGGTGAGGTTGGTTGTCGAACCAGACCAATTGCATCTGTTCGATCCGAAAAGCGGTGATCGCATCGGCTGAGGGGACACAGCCGAGCGTCGGGCAGCAGTATCGGGCGCCGATGTCGGGCGGGAAATACAGGTAACGCTACATTTCAATTGGATAAAATAGCGGAACGTCCAACAGACATTTCCGGAACCTAACAGGACCACTCGGACCTTTGCGTCTACAGCGCAAGACCTTAGTCCCGCCGTCTTCTCAAGAGAACGGAGGTCGTTTCGCCACGAATTGGGCCGCCGTCGGAGTTAGTCAACACCGACGGCGGCGCCTGCAATATGGGCGAGTGGGTTGTGTGCGGATATGGTGTGATCGCGGAAGTGGATTGTAGACCGCTAACCGCGAGGGCTTCTTTTGGACAGCGGCGAACTGTCCAACGGGTTCTCAGCCGACTTGGCCGATCGCCGCTCCTTCAGCCACAGGGACTTCTTTCTCCTTGCTAGGTTCTCGTCTCGAACGCTGTCGTCGGCGGTCACTCCGCCATGCATCGCGGCAATCACGTAGTCGGCTCTGTTGGTTCGAAAGTCGCCTTTTTGTACGGACATCGTTTTCTCCCAGTGCGAGGCATTTCCCCCCTTTTTGCCTGACGCTGAAACTAACTGCCTATCCGTGGTGCAAGTCTACCAATCGCCGATTGTATTAAAACGATACACTCAAGGTGGCACGATCGCACGAGAGGAGCCAATACTGGCGGGGCTCCTTCATTGACCCTGTTGTGAGCCTTGCGG
>NZ_RZRK01000617.1:0-3692 GCF_003997835.1 Mesorhizobium sp. M7A.F.Ca.CA.004.12.1.1 | reverse complement strand
GTTCGACAGAACCAGAGTCAGCCGAACCGGCTGCCGCCGAAGCCACGCCGGAAAGCAGGGCGATGGCGGCGAAAAGCGTCTGCCGAAACCCGCCGCGCCTGGAAATCATCCGGCGCGCCGCATACCACCGCCGCGTCGCGTATCCTTCGCGCTTTCCTCGGCGAACAGCGAAGCCAGTTGCTCGGTCATGGCGCCGGCCAGTTCCTCGGCATCGACGATGGTGACAGCGCGGCGGTAGTAGCGCGTGACGTCGTGGCCGATGCCGATGGCCAGCAGTTCCACCGGCGAACGCGTCTCGATCAGCTCGATGACGGCGCGCAGATGGCGCTCGAGATAGTTGCCCGGATTGACCGACAGCGTCGAATCGTCGACCGGCGCGCCGTCCGAGATCATCATCAGGATCTTGCGCTGCTCGGGCCGGGCGATCAGCCGGTTGTGCGCCCACAGCAGCGCCTCGCCGTCGATATTTTCCTTGAGCAGGCCTTCGCGCATCATCAGGCCGAGATTGCGCCGTGCCCGCCGCCATGGATGGTCGGCGGACTTGTAGATGATGTGGCGCAGATCGTTGAGCCGGCCAGGATTCGGCGGCTTGCCATCCTTCAGCCATTTCTCGCGCGCCTGCCCGCCCTTCCACGCCCGTGTCGTGAAGCCGAGGATCTCGACCGAGACACCGCAACGCTCCAGCGTGCGCGCCAATATGTCGGCGCAGGTGGCGGCGACCGTGATCGGCCGGCCGCGCATCGAGCCGGAATTGTCGAGCACCAGCGTCACCACCGTGTCGCGAAATTTGGTGTCGCGCTCCTGCTTGAACGACAGCGGCTGCATCGGGTCAATGACGACCCGCACCAGCCTTGCCGGGTCGAGGTAACCTTCTTCCAGGTCGAAATCCCAGGAGCGGTTCTGTTGTGCCATCAGCCGGCGCTGTAGCCGGTTGGCCAGCCGCCCAACGACGCCGGACAGATTGGCCAGTTGCTTGTCGAGGAAGGCGCGCAGCCGGTCGAGTTCTTCCTCTTCGCACAGCTCCTCGGCGCCGACCGTCTCGTCGAAAGCCGTGGTGAAGACCTTGTAGTCGATCTCCTTCGGCAGATTGGTGAAGGGATTGTCGTTGCGGCGCGCCTCGCCGGGTGTTTCGGCATCGGCGTCGTCATCGTCGGACAGATCGTCGGCGGTGGCGTCGGAGGCTTCCGTCTCGGCCGACTGTTCGTCATCGGCGGAAGCTTCGGCATCCTCGGACTGCGACTGCTCGGAGCCGGAATCCTCTTCGCCACCCTCCTCGCTCTGCTCCTCGCCTTGCGGCTGGTTGTCGTCATTGTCCTCGGAATCTTCCGTCTCCTGGTCGTCGCCGAGTTCCTCGGCCATCTCCATGGAGGCGAGCATCTCGCGCACGACCCGGGCGAACGCCTGCTGGTCGCCGAGCTTGGCCGACAATCCGTCGAGGTCGGCCTTGGCCTTCTCCTCGACCCAGGGGCGCCAAAGTTCGACCAGCCGCTCGCCGCTTTTCGGGACCGGGCGGCCGGTCAGCTTCTCGCGCACCATCAGGGCAAGAGCTTCCTCGATCGGCGCGTCGGCCTTGTCCTTGATGTCGACGAGGTTGGCCTTGGCGTATTTGTCCTCCAGCATCGAGCCGATATTGTCGGCGACGCCCTGCATGGCGCGTGAGCCTATCGCCTCGACGCGAGCCTGCTCGACCGCGTCATAGATGGCGCGGGCCGCCTTGCCTTCCGGCGCCAGCTTGGTGTGGATGCGCACATCATGGCAGGCGCGCTTCAGCGCCATGGAATCGCCGAGGCCGCGGGTGATCGCAATATCGGTCTTCGATGCCTTCTTGGGCAGCTCCGGCAAGCGCGCGCGGCTGCCGGCGAGCGCCGGCCGGTCCTTGGCGAAACCGACCTCCAGTTCCTTGTCGCCGGCAATGGCGCGCATGCAGACGGTAACGGCACGCTTGAAGCTATCGGCTTCAGACCCCGTCTTCGACTTGTTGCGCGTGTTGTCGCCCGGACCCGCCATCGAGACCCTGCTTAGCCCAGCACCACGTTGGCGGCGCTCTCGGGCAGATCCTCGCCGAAGGCGCGCTGATAGAACTCGGCCACCACCGAGCGCTCCAGTTCGTCGCACTTGTTGAGGAAGGTCAGCCGGAACGCCATGCCGATATTGCCGAATATCTCGGCATTCTCGGCCCAGGTGATCACGGTGCGCGGGCTCATCACGGTCGACAGATCGCCGTTGATGAAGGCCGAGCGCGTCATGTCGGCGACGCGCACCATCTTGTTGACGATGTCCTTGCCCTTGCCGTCGCGATAGTGCTTGGCCTTGGCCAGCACGATGGCGACTTCGTTGTCGTGCGGCAAATAGTTCAGCGTGGTGACGATCGACCAGCGGTCCATCTGCGCCTGGTTGATCTGCTGGGTGCCGTGATAGAGGCCGGTGGTGTCGCCAAGGCCGACCGTGTTTGCGGTCGAGAACAGCCGGAAGGCCGGATGCGGGCGAATGACCCGGCTCTGGTCGAGCAGCGTCAGCCGGCCCGACGATTCCAGCACGCGCTGGATGACGAACATCACATCCGGACGGCCGGCATCGTACTCGTCGAAGCACAGCGCGACATTGTGCTGGTAGGCCCAGGGCAGGATGCCGTCGCGGAATTCGGTGATCTGCAAACCGTCCTTGACGACGATCGCGTCCTTGCCGACGAGATCGATACGGCTGACATGGCTGTCGAGGTTGACGCGCACGCAAGGCCAGTTGAGGCGAGCGGCGACCTGTTCGATATGGGTCGACTTGCCGGTGCCGTGATAGCCCGACACCATGACGCGGCGGTTGTAGGCAAAGCCCGCAAGGATCGCCATCGTCGTGTTCTTGTCGAACAGATAGTCCGGATCGATGTCCGGCACATGCTCCGATGTCACCGAATAGGCCGGCACCACCATCTTGGACTCGAAGCCGAATTTCTCCTTCACCGACACCGTCGTGTCGGGCAGGTTGGCGATGTCACGATCGACCTTGTTCATATCTCTCAACGTCTCCACGGGCGAAACGTCTGATTTCGCCGGCAATCGATTTTGTCCGGGGGCGGTCTTAGAGCCTTTTCCAACCTTATGAAAGTTGGAAAACGACACGAACCGTATGGCCGCTCAGCACAGGCCCGCCTGTTTGAGCACGCGATAGGCCTGCAGCACATCGCGGAACCGGTCTTCCGAACCTCTGTCGCCACCATTCGCATCCGGATGGTGCAGTTTCACCAGTTCCTTATAGCGCGCCTTGATCTCCTTGCCAGTCGCCTTTGTATCAAGACCAAGCGTTTCCAGCGCCTTGGCCTCAAGCGGCTTGGCCTTGCGCTCGCGCGCCTCGCGCGGATCCTTCGGTCCCTTGAACAGGTCGAACGGGTCGCGCATGCGGTTATAGTAGCCGGCGCGGCCGGAACGCATCTGGGCCATATCGGGCGACGACCGCGTCGAGGCCCCGTTGGCGCCCATCTTCCAGGTCGGCCGGTGCCCGGTCATGGCTTCCTTCTGGAAGCGCGCGACCTCGGTGTCCGGCACGCCGGAAAAGTAGTTGAAGCCCTTGTTGTACTCGCGCACATGATCAAAGCAGAAGTGGAAATACTCGCCTTCCTTCATGCGCCCGACCGGCGCACGATGGGTGCCCGCTTCCTTGCAGCCGTCCCACTGGCAGATCGGCGAGTGCGACTTCAGCTC
>NZ_RZRK01000616.1:0-3698 GCF_003997835.1 Mesorhizobium sp. M7A.F.Ca.CA.004.12.1.1 | reverse complement strand
GAATATATGCGCTCGCGCATTCCGCGCGGCCGCCTGCTGGAGGTTGACGAAGCCGCGGCGATGGTCGCCTGGCTCGTCTCCAAGGAGAACAGCTTTACAACCGCCTCCACGTTCGACCTGTCGGGTGGACGGACGACCTACTGAAAGGCAGTTGCCGTTCAGCCAGGCAACCGACCCAGACCAATCGCAAAGCGCTCCACCATTGCGAGGCCAGGCTCGCCTGGCCGCATCGCCGGAGCCCGGTCATGTACCGGGATGCCGGCGCGGGCGCCGAACAGCCGCTTGCCGTAACAGACCAGGCTCTCGATGCCTTGCATGACGAAGACGGCAGCCGGCAATATTCTTGCATATTCAGCCTCGGCCGTGACTTCGTCTCCGGCGCGGAACGCATGATAGGCGCGCACGGCATAGTCGGCGCAATCCGGCGCCAGGATCATGCCGCGGCAACCGATGCGGAAATTGTCGATCAGTTCCAGGCCGCCGCGTCCGTTGAAAACCGGTATCCGGCCTTCGGTGCGCTCGATCAGCCCGGCGATGTCGGTGACCGGACCTTCGCCCTTGATCAGCCTTATGTTGGGATGCAGCGTGACGAGTTCGCGGATTTCGTCCGATGACAGGCCGCGCCCGAAAAAGGCCGGCGCGTTCTGGATCGCCACCGGCAGGTCGGTCGCCTCGGCGACGCGGCCGAAGAACTTGATGTATTCCGGCGCACCATAGGATCCGGCTGGCGGCGGCTGCAGGATCACCCAATCCGCTCCGACGCTTTCGGCATGGCGAACCTGCGCCACCTGCTCAGCCACAGAAGAACCGAAGATGGTGAAGGCGAGCGGCACTTTTCCTGCGGTGTCTTCCGCCGTCCAGTCCATGATCGTCCGACGCTCGGCCTCGGTCAGCTAGGCGACTTCCGTTGCCAGGCCGAGCGCCGCCATGCCGTGCACGCCGGTCGCGAGGCAGATCTCGACCTGCCGACGCATCGCCGCGCGGTCCAGCTGTTCGTTCACGTCAAAGAGCGCGTAGAGAATGGCGTGAATACCGTGGAAATCATCTGGTTTGAATTTTGTCACGCGTACCTCAATGGCTTTCGCGTGGAATGGCATGGCCACGGCTTCCGACGAGAAAGTCGAGGTCGGCGCCACGATCCGCCTGCAGGACATGGTCGACGTAGAGGCCTTGATAGCCGCCGCGCATCGCCGGGACGGGCGGTAGCCAGGATTCACGACGCCGCGCCAACTCCTGTTCCGACACGTCGAGATGCAGCTTCCTCGCTTCGACATCGAGCTCGATGAAGTCGCCGCTCCTGACCAGCGCCAGCGGGCCGCCGATAGCGGCTTCGGGTGCGGCATGCAGAACGACAGTGCCGAAGGCGGTACCGGACATGCGGGCGTCGGAGATGCGGATCATATCGCGGACGCCTTGCTTCAGCAGCTTCCGAGGCAGCGCCATGTTGCCGACTTCGGCCATGCCAGGATAGCCTTTCGGCCCGCAATTCTTCAGCACCATGATCGACGCATCGTCGATGTCCAGCAAGGGATCGTCGACGCGCGCCTTGTAGTCGTCGATGTCCTCGAAGACGACGGCGCGGCCGCGATGCTTCATCAGCGCTGGCGAGGCGGCGGACGGCTTGATAATGGCGCCGTCGGGCGCCAGATTGCCGCGCAGCACCGCGATGCCGCCGTGCGATGTCAGCGCCTTGTCGCGCGGGCGGATCACCTCCGGATTGTAGTTTTGGGCGTCACTGATGTTCTCGCACACGCTCTTGCCGGTGACGGTCAGCGCGTCGAGATCAAGCAGATCGGCCATCTCCTTCATGACGGCCGGAATGCCACCGGCGTAGCAGAAATCCTCCATCAGGAAACGGCCGGACGGCATCAGGTCGAGGATGGTCGGCACATCGCGGCCATATCTGTCCCAATCGTCCAGCGTCAGCTCGGTGCCGACGCGGCCGGCGATTGCCAGCAGATGCACGACCGCATTGGTCGAGCCGCCGATCGCGCCATTGATGCGGATCGCGTTGGCGAAGGCTTGTCTGGTGAGGATAGCCGACAGGCGCAGATCCTCATTGACCATCTCGACGATGCGCCGTCCGGTCATGCGGGCGATGCGGCTGCGGCGTGCATCGACTGCCGGATAGGCGGCGTTGCCCGGCAGCGCCAGGCCGAGCGCCTCGACCATCGAGGCCATGGTCGAGGCCGTGCCCATGGTCATGCAGTGACCGGGTGAGCGCGACATGGCGCTCTCGGCATTGGCGAAATCCTGCTCGCTCATCACGCCGGCGCGAACGTCTTCCGAAAACTTCCACACATCGGTGCCGGAACCGATTTCGCGGCCTTGGAAGCGGCCATTGAGCATCGGCCCGCCGGAAATAACGATCGACGGCAGATCGCAAGAGGCCGCGCCCATGACCAGCGATGGCGTGGTCTTGTCGCAGCCGGCCATCAGCACGACGCCGTCCATCGGGTTGCCGCGGATCGCCTCCTCGACATCCATCGAGGCGAGGTTGCGAAACAGCATCGCCGTCGGCCGCAGATTGGACTCGCCGCAAGAGAAGACCGGGAATTCGAGCGGCAGGCCGCCGGCTTCCAGCACGCCGGCCTTGATGTGCTCGATCAGAGCACGGAAATGCACGTGGCAAGGCGTGAATTCGGAGAATGTGTTGCAGATGCCGATCACCGGACGGCCGTCGAAGGCATCATCGGGCAGGCCGTTGTTCTTCATCCAGCTGCGGTGGATGAAGGCATCCTTGCCCAGCCCGCCGAACCAGTGCTGCGATCGTCTCTTGGTCATGGTCTTTCCGGCGTTCAGGCGGGATGCTGGAGCTGGCTCAGTCCACCGTCGACGACGAGCGTGGCCGCGTTCATGAACGGGCACTCGTCGGAAATCATGAACACCGCGGCAAGCGCGATCTCGTGCGCCGTGGCGATGCGGCCGCCGGGGTGCAGCGCCATGGTGTTGGCGCGTGCTGTGGCTGGATCGGCAAAGCTGTTCCAGTAATCGATCGCCTTCTGCGTCTCGACATAGCCCGGCGCCAGCGCGTTCACGCGCACGCCTTGCGCCGCATATTCGAGTGCCAGCGATTTGGTCAGGCCGAGCAGCGCGTGCTTGGCGACCGGATAGGGGAAGGTGTGCGGGATGATGGTGAAGCTGTGCGTCGAGGCGATGTTGAGGATGGCGCCGCCGCTCGCGATCATGCCCGGCAGCACCGCCTTGCTGCAGTTCCAGGCTCCCTTGACGTTGACGTCGAAGTTGCGGTTCCACTCTTCCTCGGTCGCCTCGAGCGGCGTCGAGAACACATTGACCCCGGCATTGTTGATCAGCGCGTTGATCGGGCCGATCTCGGCGGCCGCTTGGCTGACGGCAGCCGCAATCCCGGCGCTGTCGCTTATGTCGGCCGCAACATGTCCGACATGGCCTTGCGGTGCGGCAAGGCCGGCGACTGCCTTGTCCAGCAACGCGCCGTCGCGGTCGACCAGGAACAGTTTTGCGCCTTCGGCCAAACAGGCTTTGGCGATGGCAAGCCCGATGCCTTGCGCTGCACCCGTCAGGAAAATGCGTTTGCCGGAAAGGCGCTCAACCATTTTTGTCCCTCCAGCCTATCGCCGGCCCAAAGCCGACGAGCGCAGATTGTCGAGCAGCACGGCCAGCAGCAAAATGACGCCGCGCACGATGTACTGGTAGAAGGCCGGGATGTTGAGCAGGTT
>NZ_RZRK01000615.1:0-3700 GCF_003997835.1 Mesorhizobium sp. M7A.F.Ca.CA.004.12.1.1 | reverse complement strand
GACAGTCATGAAGCCGTAGACGACCACGGTTGCGATCACCAGCACGGCAAGGCCGAAGGTGACGATGATGTGGCTGGTGACGGTGAAGAAATACGGGAACAGGCCAAGCAGATTGGCGACGAGCACGAACATGAACAGCGAGAACACGAGAGGGAAGAACTTCATGCCTTGCGTGCCGGCGGCATCGCGCAACATGTTGCCGACGAACTCGTAGGCCATCTCGGAGACCGACTGAAGCCGCCCGGGAACCAGGCTGCGGCTTGACGTCGTGAGAAACAGGAATCCAGCCGCGACGATAACGGTTGCGACCATGAACAGTGCCGAATTGGTGAAAGACAGGTCATAGCCCCCGATGTCGATCGGAATCAGCTTGTTGATATGGAACTGGTGGATCGGATCGACCTTGTCAGCTGCCACGTTCAAACCCCGTCAATGCCGCGTACGGCCTCGTTACCATTACCGCACATGGTGCGCGGTCATTTCTTGTCGTCTTGGCCACGGCGCGATTTATCGCCCTGTCCAAATTCTGCCACAACGCCGGCGGAACGCATCACATTGAGCACTCCGGCGCCAAAACCAAGCAGCAGAAACACGATCAGACCCCATGGCGATGTCCCCGCCAGACGGTCGATGATCCAGCCGATGCCGGCACCCACCACCACCCCGGCGATAAATTCGCTGGAGAGTTTGAGCGCCTGACCGTAACCGGCCACACTGCCCGCTTTCGCGTCGTCTTTCCCCTCGAGCCGGCCCGGCCGCCTTGTCGCAAGCGAAGCTTCAAGGTCACGGCGGCGGCGCTCAAGATCGTCGTCGCGGATGTCGGGCTCATGCTGATTGCCGCGGCCGGTTTTTCCGGTTCCGTCTGGCCCATTCTTGTCGGCCATCGCACCCCCCCTGCCCGGTCAGACCGTCACCGTCCGTCCGCTTCTAAAGTCGCCGGCAACATAGTTAGAGGGTTTGCGCCCGTCAAGCCACGGGCGGAAGTTCATTGCCATGTATTTTAGGCAATAAAATCAATGAATTAGAAAGGTGCGACATCGTGCCCGCCATGATGACGAAGATGCATGGCGCGAATCCCCCGCGCAATGGCCCTTTGATCGGCTGCGCGCCACATCAAAGATCAGCGGCTACTCCGCACTCAGCTCCAGCCGCCGCCATAGGTCCGATAGAAGATATGCAGGCCGATCTTGGTCATCTTCTGCATCGTGCGCGCCCAGCCGGGATGGACATATTGCGCATAGTAGTGGGTCGACGATCCGACCTCCGGGATGAAGATCTTGCCGGCAGTGACGGCCATGGCGATCTCCTTGGCGGTCTTGTAGGCGGCTGGGCTATCGATGCGCTTCTTCCTGCCGTCGCAGGCGAAGGAGAACTGGCAGCGGTTGAACCAGCTGTCGTTCTGGTAGACGACGCCGCAGATCGAATTCGGATAGGTCGGGTTGCGGACGCGGTTGAGGATGACCTGGGCGACGGCGGCCTGGCCGCGCACGGATTCGCTCCTCGCCTCGAAATAGATGCCGTTGGCAAGGCATGCCTGCTCCTTCTGGGAGAAGACACTGGCGGGCAGCGGGTTCTGGATCCACGAATGATCGCCCTTGGCCATCGGCGGAATGAAGCGGCCCTCATTGGGCTGCTCGTCCTGAAGCAGGGCTTCGAAGGGCGATGCCTTGGCATAGTCAGGCTCGGACTGCGCGTAGGCGGTGGCCAGCACGTCCGGATGGTCGTTGTTGACCAGCGCTGCCAGCATGGCCGGCACGCCGGGATCCGGCTTCCTGTCCTCGCGCGCATGGAATGCCGCGGCGATCTGGATTTCCTTGCCTTTGATCTGCGGCTTGGCGAAAGCCATTTTCAGGCCGCTGTCCATGCTGGGCCGCAGCAAGGAGGAGGTGCGCTCGAAGATCGAGCCGGCGTTGAAGTTCTTCGGCGGTGCGACGGGAGACATCTGGACGATGCGCCCTTTCTTCTCGGCGCGCACGACGCGGTCCTCATCGGGCGTGCCGCTGACCTTGCCGCCCTTGCCGCGAAACGACACGTTGCCGACACCGGCCAGGTGGACACCCGATCCGGAGATGGAGCCGGTGACATCAGAATCGACAAAGGGCATCTCGGCCGCATGGGTCGAGCCGGCGACGGATTTCTCGACATAGGAATTCCAGCGGGTGTTCGCTTCGAGGCCGGAGACAAGGCTCGTCATGTCCTGATAGGCGACGATGGTCGGAAAGCCGATCCAGATGCCGAGACCGATGACGAACGGGGGCAGAAAGCCACGTCTTCTCTCACCGGCGGCGGCAACCAGCCGCTTCAACACACGTCGATGCACGGAACACTCTCCAGGAACGCGACAGACCCCACTGGAGAGCAAAATGATGCATTAACCTTGATGGGACGTTAACGGCTTCGATCGGATTGTTCTCAGCCGGCTTCAGGTCGTGGTTCCGAAGTCGGGCGGTTTTGCGGCCGAACTCAGGCCGGACGCAGGAAGATCGGCCGGGCGATCAGCGCGCAGATGGCGGCCGCCAGCCAGACGCCGGACCAAGACCAAAGGTGCAAGAGCCCCGGAATGGCCACCGGCACCAGGAAGAAGCCTACGAAAACAAAGGTGTTGGCAAGGCTGAGCGCGGTCCCGACATGGCTGGCCCCGGCAAGGGTGGCAAGCTCGGTGTAGGCGACGCCGTGCCAGGAAGAGACCGAGATGCCTGCGACAATTAGCACGACTGGAAGGACCGCCAACCAGATGAGCTGGCCGCCCGGAACGGTTGGGCCGAACAGGACCAGCAGCCAAAGCATGGCGAAGGCAAGGGCGCTGAACGCGCTGCACAAGCGAAGAAATTGGCGGCGGTTGCCGTGACGGTCGGTGAAGCGGCCGCTCCAGATGCGCATGACCATGGCGCCGATCTGAACGGCGGCGAGGCTCGCGCCGATTGCCGCCGTTCCCAACCCAACGAAATCGTGCAGGAACACGGAAGCGAAGGTGAGCACGGCCACCTGCGGAAAGCAGAGCAGGCCGATGGCGGTCGCGATACGCCAGACATCGCGATTGCGCAGCGGCGCCGGTCCGGCCACAGCCGAAGCGAGATGGCCCTCGCCCGCCGTCGGCGGCTCGTGCAGCCAGCGCCAGGCGAACAGGGCAGACAGAGCGGATGCGCCCGCCAGCACCCCGAACACCGCGCCAAAGCCGAAAGCCAGCGCAAGCGAGGGCAGCACGAGCGCGCCAAGGCCACCGCCAAGCGGCACCGCCGTCTGCCTGACGCTCATGGCGAAGCCGCGCTCGTTTTCCCGAAACCAGCCCATGATGGCGCGGCCGCTCGAACCGTTGACGCTGCCGCCGAGCAGTCCGGTGATGAGCAGGCTCGCGGAGAGCAGCGTGACGCCGGGAATACCGGACTTTGTCGGCACAACCAGCATCGCCATGACCAGGAGCCACGCCGCCGTCGCGCAGAGCCCGATCAGGAGCACGCGGCGGTCGCCCCAGCGATCGGTGAGCAAACCCCAGGGCAGTTCGCTGAGCGCGACCCCCAGCCCGAGAAGGCCGAGCGCCAGGCCGAGCTCGGCATTGCCCAAATGATAGCCCTGGCGAAGAACGACCGCCGTCGCCGGGATGCCGGAGAACGTAGCCGAGAAGGCGGCATTGGCGGCAACGCCGATGCCCAGAACCTTCCAGCGATGGCCCGGCTTGAAAACCCTCCCGGCGGAACCGGTA
>NZ_RZRK01000614.1:0-3704 GCF_003997835.1 Mesorhizobium sp. M7A.F.Ca.CA.004.12.1.1 | reverse complement strand
TTTCGGTTCGTCCTTGCCCTTCGTCGGATCGGAGTGGCGTGACGTCTTCGTTTTCGGGACCCTGATCCTGTTCCTTGTGTTCAAGCCGACCGGCCTTCTTGGACGCTCTGTCGTGGAGCGGGTGTGATGATCGACGAAGTGAGAACCATGCCGGCAGCCGTGCAACCGCAATTGATGCGCTGGTCCGTCGTGCTGCCCGGCCTGGCGGCACTCGCCGTCGCGCTGGTGTTGCCGCAATTCGCCAACGGCTATGTGACCGAGGTGGCGACCACGGCGCTGCTCTATGTCGTTTTGTGCCTCGGCCTCAACATTGTCGTTGGCTATGCCGGCCTGCTCGACCTCGGCTACGCCGCCTTCTTCGCAGTCGGCGCGTACACGTCAGGCATCCTGACCGCCGAATTCGGGTTCAATTTCTGGCTCACCATCCCGGTCGCCATGGCGGCAGCCTGCGTGGCTGGCATCATCATCGGGGCTCCGACATTGAGATTGCGCAGCGACTATCTGGCGATCGTGACGCTGGGCTTCGGCGAAATCGTGCGCATCATCGCCCGCAACCTCGACATCACCGGTGGCGCGAGCGGACTCATCGGCATCGAGCGCCCGGAGATATTCGGCTTCAGGTTGATGCAGGTGCAGCACTTCTACTATGCGTTCCTGGTGCTTGCGCTGCTCACCGCCTTCGTCTGTCTGAGCGTCGAGCGATCGCGAATGGGACGAGCCTGGTTCTACGTTCGCTACGATGAGGACGCCGCCGCTGGCATCGGCATCAACCGTGTCACGGCCAAGCTGCAAGCCTATATGATGGGCGCGGTGATCGCTTCGGTGGCCGGATGCCTCTACGCGGCCAAGATGACGGCCATCTCGCCGGAGAGTTTCACCTTCAACCAGTCGCTGCTCATCCTTCTCGGCGTCGTCCTGGGCGGCATGGGCCGCATTCCCGGCGTCGTCCTTGGTGCTGTTCTGGTGGCCCTGCTTCCCGAAGTGCTGCGCGGAGCAGGCACCTATCGTCCCCTGGTGACCGCGATTGCGCTGCTGGCAATCATGCTCTTCAGGCCGAACGGGCTGTGGCCGGACAAGCGAGTTTGACCATGGCGCTGCTGGAAGTCCGCGATCTGCGCCTCAGTTTCGGAGGACTGAAAGTCCTTCACGACATTTCGTTCTCAGTTGAGAAAGGCGCCATCAACAGTCTTATCGGGCCGAACGGGGCCGGCAAGACATCACTCTTCAATTGCCTGACCGGCTTCTACAAGCCGAAGGGCGGCTCGATCAGTCTGGGCGGCCGGCCAATCACCGGCTTGCCGCCGCATCGCATCACCGCGCTCGGCCTCGCCCGCACATTCCAGAACATCCGGCTGTTCAAGGAAATGACCGTTCTGGAAAACGCCATGTCCGGCCAGCATTGCCGCAGCCGCCACGGCATCATGTCGGCGATCCTGCACTTGCCGGCACAGCGGCGCGAGGAGGAGACGATCCGCGCGGCTGGCATGCGCTGGCTCGATTTTGTCGGTATCGAGCAGCATGCGCATCGCCGCGCCGGCGGTCTCTCTTATGGCGATCAACGGCGGCTCGAACTCGCAAGAGCCCTGGCGTCGGCACCCGAACTCATCCTGCTGGACGAGCCTGCCGCCGGCCTGAACGAGCGCGAGAAGCTGGACCTTGTGCACCTGATCCGCCGCATCCGCGACGAAACCGGCGTCACGGTCCTGCTGATCGAGCATGATATGGGCCTGGTCATGCAGGTGTCGGAGAAGATCGTGGTGTTCGACTATGGGCAGAAGATCGCCGACGGACGGCCGGAGGCCGTGCGAACAGACCCCAGGGTCATCGAAGCCTATCTCGGTACGGAGGAATGATGGACGCCGAAATCGTTCTTTCCGCGGACCGCATCGTCGCGCGCTATGACGGCATCGAAGCCCTTCATGGTGTCAGCCTTTCGGTCAAACGCGGCCAGATCGTCGCCCTGCTTGGCGCGAATGGTGCGGGCAAGAGCACCACGCTGCGCACGCTGTCCGGCCTCGTTGCCGCATCCTCCGGATGTGTCCGCTTCCTGGGCGAGGATATAACCAAAGTCCCTGCCCATCGCCTGCCGCATCGCGGGCTCGTCCACGTTCCGGAGGGAAGGCGTATTTTCGGCGACATGACGATCAAGGAGAACCTTGACCTGGGCTCTTTCACGCTTGCCGACGACGCCGAGCGCCGCCGGCGGCTGGATCATGTTTTCGAGCTCTTCCCCATCCTGGCGCGCAGACAGAATGGCGATGCAAGGAACCTCTCGGGAGGCGAGCAACAGATGCTGGCGATCGGCAGGGCCCTCATGGCCGCGCCCAAGGTGCTGTTGCTCGACGAGCCTTCCATGGGTCTGGCGCCGCAACTGATCAAGGAAGTCATGAACATCGTGCAGCGCCTCAATCGTGAAGGCGTGACCATCCTGCTTGTGGAGCAGAATAGCAAAGTCGCCTTGAAATTCGCCGACTATGGCTATGTGCTCAAGGCTGGGCGCGTTGTGCTTGAGGGACCAGGCAGTGATCTTGCGAGCAACGAAGCGGTCATCAGCGCCTATTTAGGTGGCGTCGCTGCTTAGCTGGCAAAGCTGCCAACTCCCGGATTTTTACAAAATGAGGCCGCCACTCCAGTCCAGCCCCTAACATATTGATTTGTGCAGGAAGCACTGACCCTCAGAGACAGACTACGCTGGCTTAAGATGACTGTGCCTCTAGACGGACGGCGGCGACAGGATGAAAAGCGCTTGCGCCTGCTTGGTGGCGGAACTGTTGCGGAAGGTGTGGAGGCGTCTTGGGTCGAAGGTCGTGGCGTCGCCTTCGAGCAGGACGACCTCAATTGATGACGCAGGCTGAGCGTAAAGGAATGGATCGCGGCCTGTGAGAGCAAGACGAGCGTCGAGTTCCAGGAACATCCGTCGTTGATTTGCGTTTGCTCTCCGAGGTTAGACGTTTTCAAACCGAAGGAGAACGGTGTCATGGACTGGAACCGCGTGGAAGGAAACTGGAAACAGGTGAAAGGCAAGGTCAAGGAGCAGTGGGGTAAACTCACGGATGACGACCTTGACCGCATCGCCGGCAAGCGCGATCAACTCGAAGGCAAGATCCAGGAGCGTTACGGCCTCGAAAAGGACCGTGTGCGGCGCGATATCGATGACTGGTACGGTCGACAGGGCTGGTAAGCGCGTGAGCCCCGGGCCGCGGCCAATTCCAAGACGCGGCCCAACAGTCCGGCAGGTCCGGCTCATGCAGATGCCGAGCCTTATCGTCAGTTGAATTTTGCAGCAAGGATTTCGTACTGTGTCAGAAGATATCTCTCGCAAGCAAGAGCAACGGGGGACAAGAAGGATCGTCATGTGGGCGATCGCAGTTACCGCTGTGATTTTCCTTGTTCTGCTGGCTACATTCGTGTTCGGCCCGCTGGTATGATTTTCATCGCCGATGATTGAGTTGTTTCCAGCGAGATCCGGGGATGATCGGGCGTTTGAGGGCGCTTGCAGCGGCCACCGGGCCGCGTCTTGCGACTGCGGCAGCAGGCGCGGATGAGCCGACAACCCGTCAAGTTGATGCCATCCGCGCTGCCCTGGGTGGCAGGCGTATTCGCGGCAATCGCCATTGTTCCGGTAGTTTGCGCCATCAACTTGGTCCGCGGCGACAATCTCCGGGAAACCACCATTGCACAGGCCATCGGGGGCGACCCTGACC
>NZ_RZRK01000613.1:0-3704 GCF_003997835.1 Mesorhizobium sp. M7A.F.Ca.CA.004.12.1.1 | reverse complement strand
GTCTTCGACATCACCTCGCGTGCGGCACCAACCATGCGCGACCTTTGCGAGATGGCCGACCCGGCTGGGCATGTCCGCTCGGCCGAAGGCAGACCGATCGGATCGCTCGATGACATCGCCGCCAACAGTTTTGAAACCGGGCGCGATCCAGCAAAACCCTACCTGCTCTCCCCGGTCGACCTGCAGGCGGTCAAGGCATCGGGCGTCACCTTCGTCGTCAGCCTGCTGGAACGGGTGATCGAGGAACAGGCGCGTGGTTCGGCTGAAAAAGCCGATGCCATCCGCGCCGACATCGCAGGACTGATCGGCCACGACCTGTCGAAGCTGAAGCCCGGTTCGCCCGAAGCGATGGAGATCAAGGCCAAGCTGATTTCGCGCGGCGCCTGGTCGCAATATCTGGAAGTGGGCATCGGCCCCGATGCCGAGATCTTCACCAAGTGCCAGCCGATGGCCTCGGTGGGCTTCGGCGCCGATGTCGGGCTGCACCCGGTGTCGACCTGGAATAATCCGGAACCCGAGATCGCCATGATCGCCGCCTCCAGCGGCCGGATCGTCGGCGCGACCATCGGCAACGACGTCAATCTGCGCGACGTCGAAGGGCGTTCGGCGCTGCTGCTCGGCAAGGCCAAGGACAACAATGCCTCGGCCTCACTCGGCCCCTTCATCCGCCTATTCGACGACAAATTCTCCATCGATGACGTCAAGCGCGCCGTCGTGCGCCTGAAAGTCGAGGGCGAGGACGGGTTCTCGCTGGAGGGCGCAAGCTCGATGGCGGAGATCAGCCGCTCGCCGGAGGAACTGGTCGCCGCGGCCATGGGGCCGCACCACCAGTATCCGGACGGGCTGGCGCTCTATCTCGGCACCATGTTCGTTCCGTCCAAGGATCGCGGCGAGAAGGGCAAGGGATTTACCCACAAGGTCGGCGACATCGTCACCATCTCGTCGGAAAAATTCGGCGCGCTGGTCAACCGCGTGCAGCTGTCGCCGGACTGTCCGCACTGGACCTACGGCGCCAGCCATCTGATGCGGGAGCTGGCCAGAGCCGATCTGATCTAGCAACTGGTGTCGTCGACGCCCTGCCAAGCGCTGCGGACCTGGTCCCGTGGGCGCAGGATGGTCGCCGGCGTGACCCTTGTCGGCGCAGGCCGCGTTCGCGCGACCCTAAACAATCACGCCAATTATCCGACAGTCGGAAAATCACCTCAGCTGATGCAATCTGATGGGACCGCTGATGACGCCCCGTCAGGCGCCCACTACACCTGCAGATGGAGGCTTGGCAGATGGAGGCTTGCCATCCGTCGAAAAAGGGGATGCTCTGACGCATTCAACCGGCGCTGGCAAAAAGACGCGGAACAAGGGACGGATTTTGAACTGACGATCTACAAACGGGAGGAAATCAAATGCTGACACGGCTAAGACTCGTTCTATACGGCCTGTTGGTGGCGCTGATGGTGGTACCAGCAGCGGCACAGGCCAAGACGTTCTACTGGATTTCGCACGGCGGTCCGGCCGATCCGGTCTGGACCTACTTCCTGGCCGGCGCCAAGCAATGGGCCAAGGACACCGGCAACACGGTCAACACCTCGTTCCACAATGGCGATGTCGCCTCGCAGCAGGAAGCGGTTCGCGCCGCCCTCTCCGCCAAGGCCGATGGTATCGTCACCACGAGCCCCGATCCGGGCAGCCTGATCGAGATCGTCAAGGAAGCGCGTGCGGCGAAAGTGCCGATCATCAATTTCAACACGCCTGATCCGAAGGCCGACTTCAACGCCTATGTCGGTGGCGACAATGTCACCTTCGGCAAGCATTGGGCGCAGTATCTGGTCGACAAAGGCCTGGTGAAGAAAGGCGACTTCGTCTGGATGCCGGTCGAAATCCCCGGCGCCACCTATGGCGTGCAGGAAGAAGAAGGCATCAAGAGCGTCTTCGAGCCGCTCGGTATCACCTATGAAATCACGGAAGCCACGCTTGATCAGGCTGAAGTGATCAACCGCATGGTCGACTACCTCACGGCCAACAAGGCCAAGGTCAAGGCGATCATCGGCCTGGGCGATCTCGTCACCGGCTCGATCAAGCGGGTGTTCGACCAGGTCGGCATCAAGCCGGGCGAAATCCCGGTCGTCGGCTGGGGCAATTCGCTCGACACCACCCAGGAAGTGCTGAACGGCTATGTCAATGCCGGCCAGTGGCAGGACCCGCAGGCGACCAGCTATGTCGCGCTTTCGCTGGCCAATATGGCCGCCGGCGGCATTCCTCCGGGCTTCAACGTCATCACCGGCGCGCTCTACGAAAAAGACACCGCGCAAATCTACGATGACATCCTGTCCGGCAAGTAACATCCAATCCTAGCAGTCGCGGCCGCCCAACGGTCGCGACTGGCTCTCCATTTCGCCGAGCCCTTCGCACGCGATGTGCAACGCTCAGCCTTCCACTCATGTCGCGGATTGCCTGTGGAAAATCATTCGCTCGTCCAACGCCTGATCGCACGGCCGGAATTCGGCCCTTTCGTGCTGCTCGTCGTCGAGATCGCCGTTTTCTGGAGTTTCAACCACGACTTCCTGTCGCCGCAGAACATCTCCAACACGCTGGCCTTCACGGTCGAGCTCGGCCTGATCGCGCTGGCGATGACGCTGTTGATGACATCGGGCGAGTTCGACCTCTCGGTCGGTTCCCTATTCGGCTTCTCGCCGGTCTTGATGTGGACCCTGTTCAACAGCGGCCTGACCTCGCTCGAGGTCGGCTTTGTCGCCGCGCTGCTGGTCGCCGCCTTCATCGGGCTGGTCAATGGCTGGTTCGTGACGCAGCTCAAGATCCCGTCCTTCCTGGTGACGCTCGGCATGCTGCTGGTGGTGCGCGGCACCGCTCTTTTCGTCACCGATGGTTTTCCGCAGCGCACCTGGACCGCGGAAGGCAGCTGGCTGGCGGAAGTGCTGGTCGGCGATTTCTTCATCGGCCCGTTCCGCATCTACATGTCGCTGTTCTGGTTCATCGCCGCGGCGATCGGGCTCGGCTATGTGCTGACGCAAAGCCGCACCGGCAACTGGATCCAGGCGGCCGGCGGCAACCCGAGTGCTGCAAGGGCGCGCGGCGTCAATGTCAGCGGCGTCAAGATCGGCCTGTTCGTGCTGTCGTCGGTCATGGCCTCGCTTGCCGGCGTCATCTCTTCGCTGCGCACTTCCGCCGCCAACCCCAACAGCGGTACCGGCTATGAGTTGGAAGTCATCGCCATGGTGGTGATCGGCGGTACCGCCCTGACCGGCGGGCGCGGCACGATCATCGGCACCGTGCTCGGCATCCTGATCCTACGCGTGATGCGCAACGGCATCGTGCTGATCGGCGTGCCCGGTCTTGCCTACAACATCTTCATCGGCGCCATCATCCTCGGCATGATGGCGCTGCATTCATGGCTGGAACGCCGGCACCAGGCGGGGACTTGAACCATGGCCGAGCCACTGATCCGCATGACGAGCATCCGCAAGTCCTATGGCCGCGTGCAGGCGCTGGAGGATGCCAATTTCCATGTCAATGAACGGGAGATCGTCGGCTTGCTCGGCGACAATGGCGCCGGCAAGTCGACGCTGATCAAGGTGCTCTCGGGTGCCGTTCCGCTGACCAGCGGCGATATCTTCATTCGCGGCAAGAAGGTGAGCCTGCGCAGCACCAGCGACGCCATCGCCCACGGCATCGAGACGATCTACCAGGAC
>NZ_RZRK01000612.1:0-3709 GCF_003997835.1 Mesorhizobium sp. M7A.F.Ca.CA.004.12.1.1 | reverse complement strand
GATCGACCTTCTGGAACGTCGTCACGTCGATCAGGCCGACATCGGAAATCCTGAGTTCGGGAATGACGACCAGCGCCAGCAGCGAGTGCTGCATGTAGGCGTTGTTCAGCGAACAGCCCATCTTGCGCATCGCCTCGGTGAGCTTCTCTGCCTTGGCCGCGACGATCTCGGCCCGCTCGTCCGACATCAGCCCGGCGATCGGCATTTCGACCAGCGCCAGTTCCTTGCCCTTGGAGAACAGCACGACGCCGCCGCCGACTTCGCCCAGGCGGTTTACGGCCAGCGCCATGTCCTGCTTGTTGGTGCCGACGCAGATGATGTGGTGGGCGTCATGCGCCACGCTGGACGCCATGGCGCAGTCGCCCACATAGCCGAAGCCGGAAACGAAGGCGTTGGTGACGCCGCCCGTGCCCCGGTGGCGCTCGACCAGCGCGATCTGGCAGATGTCGTTGCGGCGGTCCATGGCGACCAGCCCGTCCTCGACCGGCAGATCGGCCTCAAGCGCGCGCGTCGGCGCCTGGTTCTCGATAACGCCGATGACACGCACCCGCACCTCGTTGGCGCCCTTGGGCGCCGTGATGTCGAAGTCGTCGCCCTTCAGCTTCTTGCCGAGCTTGACGGTGTTCTTCGCCGTCTTCGGGTAATCATAGGCCGGAATATCGATTTCGAGCTTGCCGCCCTTGGCCACCCTGACGCCGCGTGCATAGACCTCGTCGATGGTCATTGCGGCGAGATCCGAAACGATCAGCAGGTCGGCCAGCCGGCCCGGCGCGATCGAGCCGATCTCGCGCTCCAGTCTGAAATGCTGGGCGGTGTTGAGCGTCGCCATCTGGATCGCCGTCACCGGCTTCAACCCCTGTTGGATGGCGTGGCGCACCACGCGGTCCATATGGCCTTCCTGGACCAGCGTGCCGGAGTGGCTGTCGTCGGTGCACAGGATGAAATTGCGCGGGTCGATACCGCTCTCCGTCACCGCCTTGATCTGCGAGGCGACGTCGTACCAGGCCGAGCCGAGCCGCAGCATCGCCTTCATGCCCTGGCGCACACGGGCGATGGCATCCTCGGCGCGCGTGCCCTCATGATCGTCCTCGGGGCCGCCGGCGACATAGCCATGGAACGGCAGGCCGAGATCGCGCGAGGCATAGTGGCCGCCGACCGTCTTGCCTGCATGAACCGTCGCCGCGATCTCGCCCGACATGACAGGATCATTGGCGGCGACACCGGGAAAATTCATCACTTCGCCCAGGCCGATAATGTTCTCCCAGGTCATCGCCTCCTCGACATCGGCGACCGTCAGCTCGGCGCCGGCATGTTCCAGCCCCGGCGCCGAAGGCACGCAGGACGGCATCTGCACATGCACGTTGATGGGCATGGCGACCGCTTCGTCATGCATCAGCCGCACGCCGGGCAGGCCAAGCACATTGGCGATCTCGTGCGGGTCGATGAACATCGAGGTGGTGCCGTGCGGAATGACGGCCCGGCAGAACTCGGTCACCGTCACCATGCCGCTTTCGACATGCATGTGCGCGTCGCAGAGACCGGGCACCAGGTAGCGCCCGCCGGCGTCGACCACCTTGGTGCCCTGGCCGATGGCACGGCTGGCATTGGGCCCGCAATAAGCGAAGCGCCCGCCGGCAATGGCGATGTCGGTGCCGGCGATGATCTCGCCCGAATGGACGTTCACCCAGCGGCCGTTGCGCACGACCAGGTCAGCGGGTTTGCGCCCCATGGCGACATCGACCAGATGTGTCGCCATCTCGGTCCACGGTCTGGGTTTTGCGAGCGTTGCTTTCGTCATTCGCGATTCCTTCGGTTGTCGCCAGTCTCGCAAATGTCGGCGGGCGCCGCCAGAGCCGTCGGGCCAACACACCGCGGCAGACTGAGCTTGTTGACTAATCTGGCCAAAGCGCGATGCTGGCTACGGACCGAGCCGTAAGGGGGAAACATGACCCGTTTTTGGAAAGCGTTCGCCGTCGTCATCTTGTTCGCAGCGTCGACCACTTTTGCCGCCGCCGAGGAACGTTGGCAGACCTTGCCGGAGCCTGCGGCCATGCCCAAGCCCGATCAGAGCGGATATGCGCCGGTGAACGGCATCCAGATGTACTACGCCGTTTTCGGAGCGGGTGACCCCGTGCTGCTCATCCATGGCGGCCTCGGCCACGCCGACATCTGGGCCAGCCAGGTGGCCACGTTTTCCAAAACCCACAAGGTGATCGTCGCCGACAGCCGTGGTCACGGCCGCTCCACCCGCACCGAGCAGCCCTATGGCTATGACTTGATGGCGTCGGACTATCTGGCACTGCTCGATTACCTGAAGATCGACAAGACCGCGCTCGTCGGCTGGAGCGATGGCGGAATTATCGGTATCGACATCGCACTGCATCATCCGGAGCGGCTGACAAGGCTCTTTGCGCAAGCCGCCAACGTAACCACCGACGGCGTCGATCCGGGCGTGATGACCAACAAGACCTTTGCCGCCTACATCGACCGCTCCGGCCGCGACTACAAGAAGATGTCGAAAACACCGGACCAGTATGACGCCTTCGTGGCGCAGATAAGCCATATGTGGGAGACCGAGCCGGCGTGGACCAAGGAGCAGCTCGCTGAGATAACCACGCCGACGGCGATCGTTGCCGGCGACCATGATGAAGCGATCAAGCGCGAACACACCGAATATATCGCCTCCGCCATCCCGGGCGCGAAGCTGATTATCCTGCCCAACGCCAGTCATTTCGCCATGCTGCAAGCGCCGGATGAATATAACCAGGCTGTGCTGGACTTCATCGACGCCAAATAGCGGATTCTGTGCGGCGACAGGGGGATTGCGATTGCGGCGAATGCGGTTATCCTTCTGGCGAGGATCTTTCTGAACCGTCATTTCGGGGAGTTCGATGTATCGCCTGATGGTCGCAAGTGCCGGTTTTCTTGCCGCTCTGGCCGTGCCGGCTTTCGCCGCCGACCCAGCGGCCGATGTTCCGATGACCGCGCCCGGCTTCGACTGGACCGGCTACTATGCCGGCATGCAAGCCGGCTATGGCTGGGGTCGGTCCGACATATCAGGAACAGAGGGCGAGCCGTTTTCGGCCACACCCGATGTTGACGGCGGTTTTGTCGGCGGCCATGTCGCCGGACTGTGGCAATTCGACCAGGCGGTGCTGGGCGCCGAGGCGGAACTCAACTATTCCTCGGTCCGCGGCACGACGGTATCGGCCTTCGGAAGCACATTCGGCACCGACATCAAGTGGTTCGGGTCGGTCAACGCCAAGGCGGGCTACGCCATGGACCGCTTGCTGGTCTATGGCATTGGCGGCGTCGCCTTTGCCGGCATCGAAACATCGCAAGTCGCGGGTCCGGCGTTCGACAGCACGCGCACGAATGTCGGCTGGACCGTGGGTGCCGGCGTCGACTACGCGTTGACCGACAAGTTCGTCGTCGGCGCACAGTATCGCTACTATGATTTCGGCTCCGAGCACTACGACGTAGCGGAACCCTTCAACGATCGCGATCAGAACGTGAAGCTCAACACGGTAGGCATCAATTTGAGCTACAAGTTCTGAGCAGGGCCACAATCGCGACGCTGCCGGACCAGGCAACCACTCAAAGGGCTCTTTCATGGAAGAGCGGCCGGCGCTCCCAGTGGGCGGGGGGAATGGGTTGGGCCTGAGAGGCGCCGGCCTTGGCGGATCAAATCCACCACACGCATCCTACC
>NZ_RZRK01000611.1:0-3719 GCF_003997835.1 Mesorhizobium sp. M7A.F.Ca.CA.004.12.1.1 | reverse complement strand
AGGCCAGCATGCCGTTGATGGCATTCTCGACCAGCGACTTGTCGTCGGGCGGTGTCACATACTGTGCCCGCACCCGCTCGAAGATATCGCCGAAGATCGCCAGTTGCTTGTAGGTCTCCGACCCTGCAGCGTTCGCCGCCGAGCCGGGCGCGCCATAGACCAGGCTCATGGCGGACGCGCCCATCAGCGCACCGGCAAACAGAAGCGACAGTTTCCGCATTATTCACGTCCTTCCAGAAAAACGGTCCGCCCACCATGGGGCCGGATCGACGGGTTTTCCATCCTTGCGGAACTCGACATAGAGTTCCGGCGTGGCATTTCCATTCTTCGAAACCGAGGTGCTCGCCACCCGGGCCTCTCCCATCGCACCGATCGGCTCTCCTGCAAGCACTGATTGACCGGTCGCGACGCT
Organism: Mesorhizobium sp. M7A.F.Ca.CA.004.12.1.1; assembly: GCF_003997835.1. Lineage (NCBI taxonomy): Bacteria > Pseudomonadati > Pseudomonadota > Alphaproteobacteria > Hyphomicrobiales > Phyllobacteriaceae > Mesorhizobium > Mesorhizobium sp. M7A.F.Ca.CA.004.12.1.1. The sequence goes on along the minus strand of NZ_RZRK01000611.1, from coordinate 3,307 downwards.
GATTCTGCTCATCCCCGCCAAAACGACATGATAGCCGTCGCCTGCGTTCAGGATCAAGAGTTGACCATAAGAGCGAAACGGCCCCGCATAAAGCACATTTCCATCCGCCGGCGCGGTAACGATGGCTCCCGATTGTGTCGCAACCATGTCGCCAAGCATCACCGCGCCGTTACCGTCATCGGCGCCGAATCGCCGCTTGATACGGCCGGTCACCGGCAGCGCGATCTGTCCCTGAAGGGCCGAAAAGGGCACCGCGGCGGCAAGTTGGTTGCTTTCCGGAACGGGCAGCGACGCCAGTTCCGCCGGCGCCGATGTGTTGTCGCCGCTTGCCGTCTTCTGCTCGGCGGCCTTGGCAGCATCGGCAGCCTTGCGGCTCTTGTCGGCCTGCGCTTCGAGCGACGCGATCAACTCCTTCAGGCTGCCGGCCTTGGCCGCCAGCGCTTCGGATCGCTGCTTTTCGGCGGCCATTTGCGTCTGCGTGTCGGCTTCGAGCTTCTGCTTGGCCTCCAGCAGCATGCCGAGCCGCTTCTTTTCCGCCGTCTGGTCGCCGACCGCCGCCGTCAGCCGCGCCCGTTCGGCCTCGATCGACGCCGTGATCCTGGTCTGTTCCTTGAGATCGGCAAGCAGGCTATCGGTCTGCTGGCGCAGTTCCGGCACCACCGCGCCGAGCAGGATGGCGCTGCGCACCGACGACAGCGCGTCCTCGGGCTTGACCAGGATCGCCGGCGGCGGGTTGAGGCCCATGCGCTGCAGCGCGCCCAGCACTTCGGCCAGAACGTCGCGCCGCGCCATCAGCGAGGCGCGGATCTTCTGTTCCTGGCCCTTCAGTCCTTCCAGCCGGGCGCCGATGTCCTCGATGTCCTGGCCGAGCTTCTGCTCGGTCATCGCCGACTGGATCAATGCGGCGGTGATCGAGGCGTGATCCTTCTTGATCGTCGCGATATCGGCGGAGAGTTTGGCCAATCGTTCCGACGACAGCGTGATCTCCTTCGAGACCCGTTCATATTCGGCCCGGCTCTGATCCGGATCGGGAGCCATGTCGAGCGTGTTTTCCGCCCGCCCCGCATGCAGCGACAGCACAAGCACCGCCACCGCGATGCCGCAGCGCGCGCGCCAGGAGCCCGTTCTTGATTTTCTGTCTTCAGACATTGAAGCCCGACTCTATGCGTGGCTTCGTTAACGAACAATCAACCATGTTCGAAACCGCCCACTCGATGCAATCTTGCCTCGGCATTGGGGCGGAAATCCGGGTGTACTGCACCAATTCACCGGTTTACGAGCGATGATAAGGATGTCCCGAAAGGATGGTGGCCGCCCGATAAAGCTGCTCTCCCAGCATCACGCGCACCAGCTGATGCGGCCATGTCAACAATCCGAACGACATCACCAGTTCGGCCTGGTCGCGCAGCGACTGGTCGTGACCGTCGGCGCCGCCGATGGCGATGACCAGCGCCTTGCGGCCACCGTCACGCAACAGGCCGAGGCGCCCGGCGAAATCTTCCGAGGAAAAGCTTTTGCCGCGTTCGTCCAGCAGGATCAAAGCGGTGCCGGGCTGCAACTGCGTCTGCAGTTTCTGGCCTTCCTCACGCCGGCGCTCGTTGGCGGTCTGGCTGCGCCCCTCGGCAATCTCGGCAATGCCGCCAAATTCAAGCCCCACGGCCGGGCCGCTCTTGGCGAAGCGCTCGAAATAGCGGTCGGCAAGCAGCTTTTCGGGGCCGGCTTTCATCCGGCCCACGGCATGAACTGATATCTTCATCCTCGCCTTGTAAGCCGCGCGAACGACTTAGTGGAGCGTTTCTTCCTCGAGGTCCGGCGCCTGCCACATCTTTTCGAGATTGTAGAATTCGCGGACTTCGGGGCGGAAGACATGGACGATGATGTCGCCAGAATCGATCAGGACCCAGTCGGCGCCGGACAGCCCCTCAACGCGCGCGGTGCCGAGACCGGCATCCTTGATCGCTTTGAGAAGATGATCGGCGACAGCCGCGACATGACGGTGCGATCGGCCCGAAGCGACGACCATGTAGTCGCCGAGGCTCGATTTCCCCTGGATGTCGATGGAGACAATGTTTTCGGCCTTGGAGTCTTCCAGACTGGCAAGGACTGTCTTGATGGCGCGGGACACGGCGTCGTCTACGCTGATCCTGGCCGGCGAAGGCATGATATCGGCCTTCTTCCGCAGTGCTGTTCTCAGTGTATTTCCTTTCGCAGCAAGAACAACCAAATCACCCCTTGAAGCAGGTGACACCACTTAGATAGGCAGAGTTCCCTGACAGTTTCAAGACGGGACCCTGCCTCGCACGAACGTATTGTCGCTCTTGTGGTTCCGCTGCACGCCGGAAAAGATCGGAACCCTCACCGCCCGCATGGGTTATCGGCTCACCGACCAACCGGATTCCCCCCATGCCGATCGACCCGCAAAACGCCTTTCTCAGCGTCCAGGCTGGCCTCGCCCAACTGAGCACGCTGATTGTTTCGTACTCCTTCTCGGCCATCGGTGCCGTCATCCTCTTGATTGTCGGCTACATCGTCGCCGGTCTTGCCGAACGTTCGATCTTCGCCGGTCTCGGCCATATCCATGGTTTCGATGCGACGTTGCGGCATTTCTTCTCCAAGATCGTCCGCTACGCCATCCTGATCCTCGTCACCATCATGGTGCTCGGCCAGTTCGGCGTGCAGACGGCCTCGATCATTGCCGCGATCGGTGCCATTGGCCTCGCCATCGGTCTGGCGTTGCAGGGCACGCTGCAGAACATCGCCGCCGGCATCATGCTTCTGGCGCTGCGGCCGTTCCGCATCGGCGAATCCGTCGAGGTTGGTTCGATCGCCGGCACGATCGAGGAAATCGGTCTGTTCGCGACCAAGCTCAGGACCGCCGACGGCGTCTACATCCTGGCGCCCAACTCGACGTTGTGGAACCAGCCGGTGCGCAACTTCTCGCGCAACGGCGTACGCCGCAGCGACATCACACTCTCCATCGGCTCCTGGAACGACATCGACAGGGCGCAGAAAACCTTGCTTGCCACTGCCGCGGCCGAACGGCGAGTGAAACGTGAGCCGGCGCCGATCGCTTTCGTCTCGACATTGGGTGACAGCACTGTTTCGATTGCCTTGCGCTATTGGACATCGTCGGCGGACTTCTTCGCCACCCAGACTGATCTCACCAAGCGCGCCAAACAGGAATTCGATAGCGAAGGCATATCGATCCCGCTGCCGCCGCCGGAAGCGCCCCAACCCGAAGCCCGCCGGCAATAGTCGGTTGGCTCAGTGCCGGCCCTCATCGTCCGGTGCGAAGGCAAGTTCGACC